>NZ_JAVHLH010000031.1 GCF_031082345.1 Brevundimonas sp.
CCGCCCGAGGTGGCGTGGTTCGAATGCTTCTACGAGGTCAAGCTGGTCACCGACCTGATGTTCTCCATGGGCATCGCCGGCGCCTTCGGCCGCATCTCCAATACGGCGGAGTACGGCGCCTATCTGACCGGCCCGCGCGTCATCGGCGAGGCCTCGAAGGCCGCCATGGACGAGGTTCTGGCCGAGGTCCGCTCGGGGTCATTCGTGAAGGCGCTGATGGCCGACCATGACGCCGGCTCGCCCGACCTGCTGGCGCGGCGCAAGGCCCTGGGCCGCCGCCCGATCGAGGCGGTCGGCGCGCATCTGGCCGCGGTCGCGGCCAAGGCGGTGGATTGAGGGGAGGATCGCGGCGCCCGGGAAAGCGCCGCTGAAATAATGGTCGGAGTGAGAGGATTCGAACCTCCGACCCCTGCGTCCCGAACGCAGTGCTCTACCAGGCTGAGCCACACTCCGACTTGAGGAGGGGGCTTATAGCGAGGGGGTTTGGCGCCCGCAAGCGGGGAAATGGCCCGCCGCGAAATAGTCTGGAATCCGCGTCTTGCATCCCCCGCGGCCTTGTCGTATCTCGCACGCCTCCCGGCGCCTCGGCCCCGGAAACGCCGGACCTGCTGGGGAATGGTGTAATGGTAACACTCCGGTTTTTGGTACCGTCATTCTAGGTTCGAGTCCTAGTTCCCCAGCCATCCGCCCACCCGACATCGATCCGAAGCGAGCCCGACCCCGGCGGCGGTCGGCCAGGAATTCGGATTCCGGCCGAACCAATTCGTGAATCAGGCGTTGGACCGTCCGCTGCCGGACACTTGGTGGTAAACGGGTTCAGTAGCGTTTGGGGGATTGCCGTGTCCGTGCCGCCTGACCTTCGGGTCATGATCGTCGAAGATCAGGCGCTCCTCGCCATGGAAGTGGAGCTGGTGCTGGGCGAATCCGGCTGCGACGTCGTCGGCTGCGCCATGGATCGGGCCAGCGCCTTCGCCATTGCGGACCGCGAGCGTCCCGATCTGGCCCTCGTCGACGTCAACCTCCTTGACGGCATGACCGGCCCCCAGATCGCCCGGCGGCTGGTCGCGGACCACGGGACCGCGGTGGTCTTCCTGACCGCCAATCCCGAGCAGATTCCCGAGGGGTTCGCGGGCGCCCTGGGGGCGGTGGCCAAGCCCTTTGACGAACACACGATCCGCGCCGTGGTCGATTTCGCCCGCCAGTTCATCCATCACCGGACGATCGGAGAGCCGCCGCTCCGCTTCCGCCTGGCCCCCTGGCTGACCCCGCCCCCGGACAGGATCGCGCCGCACTGAGCCCGGGCCAGGCGCCGTCTCCGCGCGTCAGGCCGGCCCGCCGGTCAGGTCGAGCCCCGGGACCCCGGGCGGAGCGCCGTCGGGGGCGAGATCAAGCTGCATCAGCGTCACGTCCAGCCAGCGGTCGAATTTCCAGCCGACCTGGCGATAGACCCCCGCGTCGCGGAACCCCAGCGCCCGGTGCAGGGCGATCGAGGCGGCGCTGGTGTCGCTGTCGCTGATCGCGCCGATGACGTGGCGCAGGCCCATGGCGCGGACCCGCTCGACCAGCGCCTCCAGCAGGGCCCGGCCCACGCCATGGCCGCGCGCGGTCTCCTCGACATAGATCGAGCCCTCGACGCCGTAGCGATAGGCCGGACGCGGCCGGAAGGGCGAGGCGTAGGCGTAGCCGGCGAAGGCCCCGTCCAGCTCGGCGACCAGCCATGGCAGATCGTGCCGCTTCACGGCGTCGAAACGCCGGCTCATCTCCCCGGGCGTCGGAGGCTCAAGCTCGAAGGTCGCTGTGCCGTTCAGCACCTCGCGCCCGTACAGGGCGGCGATGGCGCCGAGGTCATTCCGCGTCGCGTCGCGGATCGTGCGGATCATCGGGTCAACCCCCGCCTGCCTGTGTGATCGTCAGCAACCATCACTGGATTCGTCCCGGGCCTTTGATATTCTGTTGTTCTCACCGGGGGAGACTTGGAACGTGAAAGCCATCCTGACCGCGGCCGTCGCCGCCTGCCTGGGCCTTGCCATGCCGACGTCGGCGTCGGCCCAGGCCAAGCCCAATATGTCGTCGCCGGCGACCGTCGACCTCAAGGTCTGCAACGAAAGCGGCCGCAACGCGACCGTGGCCGTGTCCTATGTGGAGGTGGGTACGTCCCGGTTCATCAACCGCGGCTGGTTCGACGTCTACAACGGCTCCTGCATCGATCTCGTCAGCACCGACAACGCCAATTTCTACATGTACGGCGACGCCACGGACGGCTCCGGCCGCTCCTGGTCGGGCAATCACTCGCTGTGCGTCCAGTATCCGGGCCCCTACACCTTCTGGTCCGACGGCAGCGACACCTGCCCGAGCGGCTACGAGACCCGCAATTTCGTGGTGATGCACGCCGAAGAGGTCGGGCCCTACACCTGGACGCTCGAACCCTGACAAGGCCGGCGAGGGAGCGGTCAGAGCCGCTCCCAGCCCCGGTCGATGGCCCACACGGCGAAGGCGTAGTCGTGCGCGACCTCCTTCAGATAGTCGAACCGGCCCGAGGCCCCGCCGTGCCCGGCCTCCATGTTGATCTTCAGCAGCACCGGCTTGCCCGAGGTCGTGGCCGGCCGCAGCTTGGCCACCCATTTCTCGGGCTCCCAATAGGTCACCCGCGGGTCTGACAGGCCGCCGGTGGCCAGCACGGCCGGATAGGGCCTGGGCCCCACCTGGTCGTAGGGGCTGTAGCTCATCATGTAGTCGTAGGCCTCGGGGTCCTCGATCGGATTGCCCCACTCGGGCCACTCCGGCGGCGTCAGCGGCAGGCTGGTGTCGCTCATGGTGTTGATCACGTCGACGAACGGCACCTGGCCGATCACGCCGGCCCACAGGTCCGGCCGCATGTTGTTGACCGCCCCGATCAGCAGACCGCCCGCCGAACCGCCCTGGGCCACGATGTGGCCGGCCTTGCCGTGACCGCTCGAGATCAGGTGCTCCGCCGCGGCGATGAAGTCGGTGAAGGTGTTCTTCTTGGTGAAGCGGCGGGCGCTCAGGAACCAGTTCCAGCCCTTGTCCGAGCCGCCCCGGATATGGGCGATGGCGTAGATCCAGCCCCGGTCGACCAGCGACAGCCGGTTGGTCGAGAAGCTGGCCGGCATCGGAATCCCGTACGAGCCGTAGCCGTACAGCAGCAGCGGCGCCGAACCGTCGACCGGCGTCGATTTCCGGCGCAGCACCGTCACCGGCACCAGTTCGCCGTCCGAAGCGGGGGCGTTCAGCCGCTCGACCACATAGTCGGCCGGGTCGTGGCCGGATGGCACCTCCTGCACCTTGCGCAGGGTCCGCTCGCGGGTCTTCAGGTCGTAGTCATAGGTCGAGGTCGGCGTCGACGGCGAGTTGTAGCCGTAGCGCATGACCGTGGTGTCGAACTCCGACGCCCCGCCCAGCGACAGGGAATAGGCCGGTTCGTCGACGGCGATCTCGTGCTCGGCGCCGGCCCGGTCGCGGATGATGATGCGGGTGTTGGCGTCGGCCCGCTCCTGACGGCCGATGAAGTCCTTCACCAGCGCCACGGCCTCGATGTAGCGGCCGGGCGTGTGCGGCACGAGGTCGGCCCAGCGGGCCTTGCCCGGCGTCGCCGTCGGGGCCTCGACGATCTTGAAGTCGATCGAGTCGTCGGCGTTGGTGCGGATCACCCAGCGGTCGCCCCAGTGGTCGGCGTCGTAGAGGCGCGCCACCTGACGCGGCTCCAGCACGGCGGGCTCGGCGGTCGGCGTCGCGGCGGGGATGATCCGCGCCTCGGACGTCTCCTGGTTGGCGATCGAGATGACCACGAAGGCGTCGTCGGACGTCCGCCCGACGCTGATGAACATGCCGTCGTCGGTCTCCTCATAGACCAGGGTCGTCTCGCCCCCGCGCGCCGGGCGGCGGAAGATCTTGTCGGGGCGGCCGTTGTCGTCGCGGTTGGTCCAGAAAATCCACTGGCTGTCCGGCGAGAACGTGAAGTTCCCCGTCGCCGAGCCGATCGGATCAGGCAGCACCTCGCCGGTGGCCAGGTCCTTCACATAGATCTGGTGCACCTCCGACCCTTGGGCGTCCTCGGCGTAGGCGAACAGGGCGTGGTCGGGGCTGTGCTGGGCCGAGGACACCTCGGAGTAGGCCTTGCCCTCGGCCAGCGCGTTGGCGTCGAGAAGGAGCTGGGCGTCGCCCGGACCGCTGCGTGGCTTGCGCATGAACCGCGGGTGCTGATCCCCGGTCTTGTACTCGGTGTAGTATTCCCACGGCCCGTCCGGCGACGGCACCGAGCTGTCGTCCTCCTTGATCCGCCCCTTCATCTCCTCGAACATCTGCGCCTGCAGCGGCAGGGTCGCGGCCATCATCGCCTCGCGATAGGCGTTCTCGCCGGTCAGGTGCTCCTTGACGTCGGCCTTGATCAGGGTCGGGTCGCGCAGCACCGCCTGCCAGTTGTCGTCCTTCATCCACTGATAGTCGTCGACCCGCACGCGGCCCAGCTGTTCGATGCGGACCGGGATCTTCTTCGCGACGGGCGGGACGGGCGTGGTCTGGGGCATCGGGTCTCCGGTGGTGCGGGCGTGGGCGGGCAGGGCGGTCGCCGCGAGGGCGGCCGAGGCGGTGGCGAGCAGGTCGCGGCGGTTCATGGGTGGCCCCCGATGGCGAACAGGACGCGGACCTTGTGCGAGCGACCCCGCCGCCGTCAAATGAACAAACCCCCACGGCGTCATCCCGCTCATGTTCGATCTGCAAATCCCGCCTGACCCCGCGCAGGAGCCGCCCGTGGCGGCGCTCCAGGCCCCGGCATGGGATCTGACCGTCGGTCTGATCGCGGCCACCGTCCAGCTCGACCAGCGCAACGGCGAGCGGCCCACCCGGCGGGTCGGGACCGGCTTCCTGATCGACGCCCCGCGCCCGGACGGCCAGCCGCGCACCGTGCTGGTCACCGCCCACCATGTGCTCAACGGCATGCCTGATCCGGATGCGCGGATCGGCTGGCGGGTCGAGATGCCCGGCGGCGGCTGGAAGTTCGCGCCCGAGCCGCTGCGCATCCGTCACGAGAACGGCGACGCGGCCTGGGTCCGGCATCCCGAGCGCGACATAGCGGTGATGGAGGTCTCGGCCCCGCCGACGTTCGCGCGGGCCGCCATTCCACTCGGCTGGCTGGCCGACGGCGCCGCCCTCGACGCCTGGCAGGTCGGGCCGGGGGACGAGCTTCTGACGCTCGGCTATCCGCACGGCTATTCGTCGAACACGGCGGGCTTCCCGATCCTGCGGGTGGGGCGGGTGTCTTCGTGGCCGCTGACGCCCATCGAGTCCTTCCCGGTCTTCCTGCTCGACTTTCCGGTCTTTCCCGGCAACTCGGGCGGCCCCGTGTTCTGGACCCCTTCGGCCCGCAAGCTGCCCGGATCGGTCCAGCCCGCACACCCGTTCATCGCGGGCGTGTTGGTGTCCGAGGTCCGTCCCGGCGACGATCCGGTCGGCATCGGCATCGTCGCCCACGCCGTCTATGTGCGCGAGGCCATCGCCCTGCTGGACGCCCCGGCCGGGCCGTAATCAGCCGGCCAGCACGTCCGCGCTCATCCGCTCCAGCAGACTGCCGCCCTGGCCGACGGCGGCGAGCCGGCTCGAGACGTGACCCAACACATTGGCGGCATAGACCTCGTACAGGGTGATCCGCCCCTCCAGCCACGCCGGATCGCCTTCGCCGGCGTCGAGGATCGCCCGTGCGGCCAGGGCGCCCCTGGCCAGCATCCACCCGCCGACCACGTCCCCGACCAGCTTCAGATAGGCGTCGGCTCCCGCCAGCACGTCGGCGGCCCGGCCGGCGTCGGCCTTGGCGTCCAGCAGCCACAGGGTGGCGTCCTCGACGGCCTCGATGGCGTTGGCGAACCGTTCGACCGGCTTGCCCGAATAGAGGCGAGGCAGCACCGCCAGCGTCGCCTTCATGTCCGCGATCAGTTCGCGGGCGGACTGGCCGCCGTCCTGACCCAGCTTGCGCCCGACCAGATCCATCGCCTGGATGCCGTTGGTGCCCTCGTAGATCGGGGCGATGCGGGCGTCGCGGTAATGCTGGGCGGCGCCGGTCTCCTCGATGAAGCCCATGCCGCCGTGCACCTGCACCCCCATCGAGGCAACCTCGCAGCCGACGTCGGTCGACCAGGCCTTGGCGATCGGGGTGAACAGGTCCTCGCGCGCCTTCCAGCGGCGGCGGTCCTCCTCGGTGGCCGCGTGCTTCGCCAGATCGGCGGCCACGCCGGTCGACAGACAGATGCCCCGGGCGGCGGCGATCTTCGCCTTCATCACCGACAGGGCGCGGCGCACATCCGGGTGGTCGATGATCGGGGCGTTGGCCTCGCCGGTCCAGACCGACCGGCCCTGGCGCCGCTCCCGCGCATAGTCCAGCGCCTGCTGATAGGCCCTTTCGGCGATGCCCACGCCCTCGACGCCGACCGCCAGCCGGGCCGCGTTCATCATCACGAACATATGGGCCAGGCCCTGGTTCGGCTGGCCGACCAGCTCCGCCGTCGCGCCTTCATAGGCCATGACGCAGGTCGGAGAGGCGTGGATGCCCAGCTTGTGCTCGACCCCCACCGGGCGGAAGGCGTTGCGCTCGCCCAATGAGCCGTCCGGCTTCAGCAGGTATTTCGAGGCCAGGAACAGGCTGATCCCTTTCGGCCCCGGCGGCGCGTCGGGCAGGCGGGCCAGCACCATGTGGACGATGTTGTCGCTGGCGTCGTGGTCGCCCCAGGTGATGAAGATCTTCTGACCCGTCAGCGCATAGGTCCCGTCGCCGTTCGGAACCGCCGTCGCCGTCAGCGCCCCGAGATCCGACCCCGCCTGCGGCTCGGTCAGCACCATGGCTCCGGTCCATTCGCCCGACACCAGCTTGGTCAGATAGGTCGCCCTCTGCGCCTCGGTTCCGACCGCCTCCAGCGCCTCGATCGCGGCCAGGGACAGCATCGGGCACAGGCCGAACGCCATGTTGGCGGCATGCACCGTCTCATAGGCCGCCAACTCCAGCGCCTTGGGCAGTTGCTGGCCGCCGGCGTGGGCGGGGGCGGACAGTCCGGTCCAGCCGCCCTCGGCGAACTGGCGGTAGGCGTCGGCGAATCCCGGCGCGGCCGTCACGGCGCCGTTGGCGTAGGTCGCGCCCTTCTGGTCGCCGACCCGGTTCAGCGGCGCCAGAACGCCCTCGGAAAACTGGCCCGCCGCCTCCAGCACCGCGCCCATCACTTCGGCGTCGTAGTCCGGAAAGGCGCCCGTCGCGGCCACGGCGTCGACGCCCGCCACCTCGGTCAGGGTGAAGATCAGGTCGCGGACGGGGGCGCGGTAGGTCATCGGCTCGCTCTCGAAACTATGCGCCCGTTCATGCCGCCTTGCCGCCGGGTCACGCAAGCGGCGGCTTGGCGAACTTCCTCGTCTGGGCCAAGCTGGGGCTGAAGCATTGGAGAGGGAGGAAGATCATGGCCGAGCCGCGCAACCGCTATTCGACCGTATCGCTGGTCCTGCACTGGCTGATCGCCGCCCTGGTGGTGACCCAGGTCGGACTGATCTCTGCCCATGAGGCGACCGAGGGCCCGCTCTCGCGCGAGTTCGTCAACATCCACAAGTCCGTCGGCCTGAGCATTCTGGTCCTGACCCTGGTCCGTCTCGGCTGGCGGATCGCCAACCCCGCCATCCCCATTCCCGACTCCACCCCGCGCTGGCAGAAGCTGACGGCGCGGGGGACCCACGTGCTGTTCTATGTCTTCCTGATCGCCATGCCGCTGGCCGGCTGGGCGGCCTCCTCGGCGGCCGGACGGGACATCCTCTGGTTCGGCCTGTTCGAATGGCCCGCCCTGCCGATCGGGGGCGGCCGCGAGACCGCCGGGCAGCTGATGGACATGCACGAGCTGGCCGCCAAGGGTCTCTATGTGCTGATCTTCCTGCACGTCGCGGGCGCGCTGAAGCATCACTTCATCGACCGGGACAATGTCCTGCACCGGATGATCCCGCTGATTCCGCGCCGGCCGTGAGGCGCCGCGCCGTCCTTCTGGCGCTGCTGGCGGCGCTCGGGTCGGGCGGGTTCGCCGCGCCGACGTCGTGGACGGTGGTGCGCGACGCCTCGACGATCGACATGTCTGTGCGGGCCTTCGGCGGATCGCATCGGGGCCGGTTCGACGAGTGGCGCGGCGACATCGTCTTCGATCCGGACGCGCCATCCCGCACCCGCGCGACAGTGGTGGTCCAGACCGGTTCGCTGAAGATGAGCCCCGCGGCGGTGACCCGCCGGGCCATCGGTCCAGCCTTCCTCGACGCCCCGCGCTTTCCGGTCATCCGGTTCGAGCTCCAGTCCCTGGATGCCCTCGGCGGCGCCCGCTATTCCGCCCATGCCGAGGTGACCATGAAGGGCCGGACCCGTCCGGTGACCTTCCCGGTGGACTTGCGCGTGACCGGCGACCGGGCGCATCTGACGGGCGCGTTCACACTCGACCGCACGGAATTCGGAATAGGGACCACAGGCGCGTGGAACAGGATGGTCGGCCGCGAAGTGACGGTGCGGGTGGCGCTGCAGGCGCGCCGCCAGTAGGCGCCACCGACGTTCAGGCCGCCGAGGCGCTGGCGGCGGGCGGACTCGTCATCCTGCCGACCGAGACGGTCTACGGCTTGGCCGCCGACGCCGGGAACGCCGCCGCCGTCGCCGCCCTCTTCGAGGCCAAGGGCCGCCCGCGCTTCAACCCGCTGATCGCCCATGTCGCCGACGCCGTCGAGGCCGAGGCCGTCGCCGTCTTCGACGACCGCGCCCGCGCCCTGGCCGAGGCCTTCTGGCCGGGGCCGCTGACCATCGTGGCCCCGGTGCGCGACCGCGACCGGGTCTGCGACCTGGCCCGCGCCGGGCTGGACAGCGTCGCCGTGCGCGTGCCCGGCCACGTCCGCGCCCGCGGGGTCATCTCCGCCTTCGGGAGGCCCGTCGTCGCGCCGTCGGCCAATCGCTCGGGCCGTCCCAGCCCGACCACCTTCGAGGATGCGCTGGAGGAGACCGGCTTTGCCGCCGCCGACGCCGTCGACGGCGGCCCCTGCGCCGTCGGGGTCGAGAGCACGGTGGTGTCGGTGCTGGACGGCCGCGTCGCCCTGCTGCGCCCCGGCTCGGTGACCCGCGAGGAGATCGAGGCCGTGGTCGGGCCGCTCGACCGGGACGGGGAGGGCCATCGCTCCCCCGGCCGCACCGCCCTGCACTACGCTCCCGACGCGCCTGTTCGGATCAACGCCGCCAAGGCGGGCGAGGGCGAAATCCTGCTCGGCTTCGGCCCCGGCGCCGGCGATCCCCGCTGGAGCCTCAGCCCCTCCGGCGACCTGCGTGAGGCGGCCGCCAACCTGTTCCGCATGCTGCGCGAGGCGGATCGCGAGCGGCCGGCGGGCATTGCGGTGTCGCCCATCCCGACGCACGGCCTGGGCGAAGCGATCAACGACCGGCTGAAGCGGGCGGCGGGGTTCGTGGGGTGAGACGTCGCGACGATCGCAGTGGGATGAAAATCCTTAGTGCTGAAAGAGTTTTGTCGGCTCCGTTCCGGTCACTCGAACCAGTATTGGAAGCGCCATGACCATGGAACCGGCTGCCGATCTTCTATCCGAGCCGAGGCAGGGCGTTGTGTCTGGAAACCTGAAAGAGCCGGTATTGCTGGCCGACGTCATGATCGACGGGATTGCCGCGGAGGCTAAGCCCAAAGGCGTTGAGACAGCTTCGATCTGGAATCGACTGGCGATTACGTCGGACCATCCGGTCTTCCACCGGGTTGTCGAGGGACTCGGCCGTGTGTTGAATTACAAGCTCGACCAAGCGGAAGCGCGGCAGCACATTGATCGCGCCAATTCAGTCGTGGTGGTGATCAAGCCGGACAACACTGCGAAGGTCTGGCTCGACGGCGCTGCGGTGATCATAGAGATGCTTGCGCTTAGAGACATGCCGGCCGGCTCCCCCGTCTATGATCGGGACATCGGCGATGTTACGGGCCTCTGGTTCCCGTCAATTGAGGTCGAGACGCACGACCGACTGATCGTCATCTTTCGCGAAGGGTGGCGGTTCGCCCTCTTTTTTGACTTCACCCGTGACCTGCCGATCGAGGACGCTAAGCGGGCGCTCGGTCAACTGTATCGTCTCCTGAAGTACCGTGAACTGTACGATCTCTTGGGCAATTCCGATCAGTTCGATCGCCTAATCAAGGCGGGCTGGTTTCCATTTACAGAGATCGTTTCCGCCGATTTCCGGGAGCTGCTGGGAGCGTGCGAGAACGGCTTTGATTTCGATGATGCTGAGGAAAAACTGCTTGCGAAGTTCGACCCAGATCGTCTCGACCGGATGCTGGCGAGATGGGCTGCGAAGCCGCACCTCGCATCGAGGGAGCCGCTTCTCCGCGAGGCCGTGGAGACCTTCAAGGACGGCAAGTCGATTTCGGTTCTGAAGATCATCCTGACCGAGATCGAGGGCGTCTTGCGGGACGCGCACAAGGCGGCCACCGGTGAGAGCGCGAAGCTCCCTGCTCTTCTAAAGTTCGCCGCGACTAGTGGAGAGAGGAGGGCAGGGGCACCCGACACGCTCCTCTTTCCGGCTGCGTTTTGCCGGTATCTTGAGAGCTACACTTTCGCCAATTTCGACCCCAACCAAGACGCTGGTTCGGCGGGTTCCCGACATGCCGTGGGCCACGGTGCGGCGGCGTCGGCCTCATACACGCGGATACGCGCGCTCCAAGCGTTGCTCACGTTGGACCAATTAGCCTTCTACACCTGAAGCCCTACTGCGCCGTCCAGCCGCCGTCGATCGAGAAGCTGGCCCCGTTGGCCGAGGCCCCGAGGTCGCTGACGAGATACAGCATCATCCCCGTCAGCTCGTCGGTGGTGACGAACCGCTTGGTGGGCTGCGAGCCGAGAATGACGTCCTTCAGCACCGCCTCCTTCGACATTCCGCGCGTGCGGGCCTGATCGGCGATCTGCTTCTCGACGATCGGCGTCTCGACATAGCCGGGGCACAGGGCGTTGCAGGTGATGTTGTCCTGCGCCAGCTCCAGCGCCACCGTCTTGGTGAAGCCGAGGACCCCGTGCTTGGCGGCGACATAGGCGGACTTGAACGGGCTGGCGACCAGGCCGTGGGCCGAGGCGACGTTGATGATCCGGCCGCGGCCCTGCGCCTTCATGATCGGGATCGCCGCCCGCGTCGCATAGAAGGTCGACGACAGGTTGATGGCGATGATCTGCTCCCATTTGTCGGACGGGAATTTCTCCACCGCCTCGACATGCTGGACGCCGGCGTTGTTGATCAGGATGTCGACCCGGCCCAGCTGGTGCTTGCCGTAGGCGACCATGTCAGCGACCTCGTCGCCGCGCAGCATGTTGGCGGCGTGATAGCGCACCCGCACGCCGCAGCTGGCCTCCAGCTCGGCTCGCGTGCGCTCGATCTCGGAGGGATCGCCCAGGCCGTTCAGCACCACGTCGCCGCCGCGCGAGGCGATGGCGCGGGCGAAGGCGAGGCCGATCCCCGAGGTCGAGCCCGAGATCACCGCCACCTGACCCTTCAGGTCGCCGACGTCGCGAAAGGGCGCGCTTTCGGCTTCCGAGCCGTCGCCGCGTTTGGGCCATTGGAACATTGGGTCTCGTCCGTCTGAGTCTCCGGTCAGCCTAGCCGTTCGCGCTTGCGAAGGCGACAGGGCCTCACGAATTTCCTGACCTGATGAATATCCAGTCCGTGTCGGTCGAGGCGGCCTTGTCGAAGCGATAGCCGTCGCGGTCGAAGGCCTTCAGGTCGGCGGCCTGCTCGATCCGCTCGTCGATGGCGAAACGGGCCATGCCGCCGCGCGCCTTCTTGGCGAAGAAGGAGATGATGCGGCTCTCGCCGTCGCGCGATTCGCGGAAGTGGGGCGTCACCACCGGCAGCTTCAAAGCGCGGGCGTCCACCGCTCCGAAATATTCCTGGCTGGCCAGGTTCACCAGCGTCGGATCGGCCTGTCCCTCGGCGTCCGCATTGAGGCATTTCGAGATCCGGTCGCCCCAGAAGTCGTAGAGGCTGGACCCGCGCCGCGTCTTCAACCGCGTGCCCATCTCCAGCCGGTAGGGCTGAATCCGGTCCAGCGGCCGCAGCAGGCCGTACAGACCGGACAGGATGCGGATGTGGTCCTGGGCCCAGCCCAGCGCCGCGGCGTCCAGCTCGCGCGCCTTCAGTCCCTCGTAGACGTCGCCGGCGAAGGCGAAGGCGGCCTGGACCCCGTCGGTCGATTCGGCGTCGAAGGCCTGGAACCGGGCCCGGTTCAGCCGGGCGAGGTCGTCGGACAGGCTCATCAGCCGGCGCAGTTCGGCGACCGTTCGTCCCCGCGCGGTCCGGGCGAGGGACGCCGTGTCCTCGCGGAACCGTCGCTCGGACGCGGGCAGGGCGGGATCGGCTTCGGTGAAATCCAGCCGCTTGGCCGGGGACAGGACGATCAGCAAGGCGGGTGCTCCGGCGGCGAGGAGGCCCGAATAGGCCGGTTCGATGACGAATTGAACCGGGCGCGCGGTCGCGGCCCCCCGGCCGGCCCGTTCAGCCCGCCTGTCCGTACAGGGCCGCCAGCACCGCCGGCAGCCGTTCGGGTAGGTCCTCGGCGATCAGTCCCGGTCCCACCGCCTTCGCCGCCTCGGCGTGCATCCACGCCGCCGCCCGGGCCGCGTCGAAACTGTCCATCCGCTGCGCGATCAGCCCGCCGATCATCCCGGCCAGAACGTCTCCGGTCCCAGCCGTCGCCAGCCATGGCGTGCCGTTGGCGTTGACGGCCAGCCGTCCGTCCGGCGCGGCGATCACCGTCGCCGGCCCCTTCAGCACGACCACCGCCCCGGCCCGTTTCGCCGCCTCCAAGGCCGCCGTCTCGCGACCGGACTCCAGCAGCCCCGGAAACAGCCGTTTGAACTCGCCCTCGTGCGGCGTCAGCACGTCGTCGCGATCCAGCACCTCGAACAGCCCCTCGGGCCATGCCTCGAACGATGTCAGCCCGTCGGCGTCCACCACCAGGGCGGCGCCGGTGACGGCAAGGGCCCGCACATGGGCCTCGGTCGCTTCGTTGACGCCGGCGGCCGGTCCAATGACCACCGCATCCATGTCCTCGGCGGCCTCGGCCAACGCCTCGGGCGAGCCGAACGGGGCCAGCATGACGGCCTCGATCGCCGGTGCGATGACCGACGCGGCGTCCGGCGGGCACAGGATGCGCACCAGCCCGGCGCCGATGCGCAGACCCGCCCGGGCCGCCAGTCGCGCCCCCCCCGTCTGGGTCGCCTTGCCCGAGACCACCCCCAGCCGTCCCCGCGCGTGCTTGTGGCTTCCGCTTTCGGGCCAGGGCAGGCTGTCGCGCCAGTCGGCGAGGAACGGTCGGGTCACGGCGTGGGTTCTCCGTTCACGGATGGCGGGGGAAGCTGAAAAATGCTTGCGTTATGGTGCAATGCAATGTCCCTTTACCGCCCGAGTGCGAGGCGTATTGAGCCCGCCTGGGATCGCTGATGAAAAAGATCGAAGCCGTCATCAAGCCTTTCAAGCTGGATGAAGTGAAGGAAGCGCTCCAGGACGCCGGGGTGCAAGGCATGACCGTGCTGGAGGCCAAGGGATACGGCCGCCAGAAGGGCCATTCCGAACTCTATCGCGGGGCCGAATACGTCATCGACTTCCTGCCCAAGATCAAGATCGAGGTAGTGGTTCCCGACGACATGGTCCCCTCGGTCATCGACGCCATCCAGACCGCCGCCCGCACCGGCAAGATCGGCGACGGCAAGATCTTCGTTTCGGACGTCCTCGACGTCATCCGCATCCGCACTGGCGAAACGGGGGCCCAGGCCGTCTGACCGCCCGAACCACCGGCCGCCTTCCAGGCGGCCGTTTCATTTATCCTCCCCCCAAGAAACGGATCCCTCGAGAATGAGCGCCAAGAAAATCCTTTCGGAGATCAAGGAGAAGGACGTTCAGTACGTCGATCTCCGTTTCACCGACACCAAGGGGCGTATGCAGCACGTCACCTTCGACATCGACCTGGTCGACGAGGAGTTCCTGGAAGACGGGACCATGTTCGACGGCTCCTCGATCGCCGGCTGGAAGGCGATCAACGAGTCCGACATGCTGCTGAAGCCGGACCTGACCAATTTCTGGATCGACCCCTTCTACCAGCAGACCACCCTGTTCCTGTTCTGCGACGTGCTGAACCCGGACACCGGCGAACCCTACAACCGCGACAGCCGCTCGATGGCCAAGAAGGCCCTGGCCTATGTCCAGTCCTCGGGCGTGGGCGACACCGTCTATTTCGGCCCGGAAGCCGAGTTCTTCATCTTCGACGACGTGCGCTGGTCCACGGCCTCGCACGACACCGGCTACAGCTATGATTCGATCGAGCTGCCGGCCAACACCGGCTCCGACTATTCCGAAGGCAACATGGGCCACCGCCCGACGCACAAGGGCGGCTATTTCCCGGTCAATCCGACCGACAGCGCCCAGGACCTGCGCGGCGAGATGCTGGGCGTCATGCGCGACCTGGGCATGCAGCCCGAGAAGCACCACCACGAGGTGGCCCCGGCCCAGCACGAACTCGGCCTCAAGTTCAGCGATCTGCTGACCATGGCCGACCGCACCCAGCTCTACAAATACGTCATCCACAATGTCGCCGCCGCCTACGGCAAGTCGGCCACCTTCATGGCCAAGCCGACCTTCGGCGACAACGGCTCGGGCATGCACGTGCACCAGTCGATCTGGCGCGACGGCAAGCCGCTGTTCGCGGGCGACAAATACGCTGGCCTGTCCGACATGTGCCTGTGGTACATCGGCGGTATCATCAAGCACGCCAAGGCCATCAACGCCTTCGCCAACTCGACCACCAACTCCTACAAGCGCCTGGTCCCCGGCTATGAAGCGCCGGTCAAGCTGGCCTATTCGTCGCGCAACCGCTCGGCCTCGATCCGGATTCCGTGGGTCAATTCGCCCAAGGCCAAGCGTATCGAGGCGCGTTTCCCCGATCCGATGGGCAATCCCTATCTGACCTTCGTGGCGCTGCTGATGGCCGGCCTCGACGGCATCGAGAACCGGATCGATCCGGGCGCGCCGGCCGACAAGAACCTGTACGACCTGCCGCCGGAAGAGCGGGGCTCGATCCCCGAGGTCTGCGGCTCGCTGCGCGAGGCCTTGGAAAATCTCGACAAGGACCGCGCCTTCCTCAAGAAGGGCGGGGTCATGGATGACGACTTCATCGACAGCTACATCGAGCTGAAGATGGAAGAGGTGATGCGGCTGCAACTGCACCCGCATCCGGTCGAGTTCGACATGTACTACAGCTGCTGATCGACAGCAGGGGCTGACGACAAAGGGCGCCGGACGATCACCCGTCCGGCGCCCTTTTCACGTCTGGAAACGGATCAGCGGTTGGTCGTCTCGACCTCGATGCCGTCCTTGCCGGCGCGGACGGTGGTGCTGTCGCCCTGGTTGTCGTTCTGGATGACGACGGGGTCGGCCGGGACTTCGCGTTCGATCACCACCGGATCGGCCGGGACCTCGCGCTCGATGATCGTCGTCGTATCGGTGTCGCGGGCGGCGTCGGCGTCGGTCTCGGTTTCCGCGGGCGTGCAGGCCGCGGCGGCGAAGGCGAGGGCGCCGATGGAGGCGATGGCGGTCAGGCGGATGAGGCTGGTCATGGGCGGACTCCTGAATGGGAACCCGGTGCAAACGGCCAAGCTGCCCCGGAGGTTCCGGTCAGGCCGCGATCCGGACGCTCACGCCCCCGACGAGGCGGCGGTCTTGCCGGCCCTGAGCGAGAAGGCCAACGGCAGCCAGGCGGTCTCCGGCCAACGCCACAGCCCGTCCTCCGCCTCGACCAGCCCGTCGAACAGGGGCCAGGCCACGGCGTCATGCTCATGCAGCCAGTCGAGCCTCAGTCCGGCCGCGACCAGGGCGGTGACGATGTCGCCCAGGCCATGATGCCACTCGTAGGTGCGGGCGTTCTCCAGCGGCTGGTCATTCGCATAGCCGGCCGCAGACTCGAGGATCAGCGCCTCGCGGGTGAAATAGGCCGTCGCCGCTTCCGGCAGGCGCCGGCCCGACACCCCGCCTTCGCCCAGCACCATCGCCGCGGGATGGGCCTCGGCCAGATAGAGCCAGCCGTCGGGCTTGAGCATCCGGGCGATGATGTCCGCCCAGCGGGGGAGGTCGGGCAGCCACATCAGCACCCCCCAGGTCGTGAAGACGACGTCGAACGGGGGCTCGTCCGCCAGGGTCGCGACCGTCTCGTACACGTCGCCGCAGACGAACCGCGCCCGGTCCGACAATCCCAGTTCGGCCGCCAGGGCCGAGGCCGTCGCCACCGCTTCCGGGGAGAAATCGAGGCCGACGACGAACGCGCCCTGTTGCGCCAGGGCGAGGCTGTCTCGCCCGAAATGGCATTGCAGGTGCAGAATCCTGAGACCGTCGACGTCGCCCAGCTCGCCCGCCTCGATCGGATACAGGCGGCCGCGTCCGGCGCGCAGGGCCGTGAGGTCATAGCTGGGATGCGACAGGTGGGCGGCGACGCTCTCGTCCCAATTGGCGCGATTGACGGCCAGCCAGTCCTCGTCGCTCATGACCCCTCCGGCATCAGGCCGCTTCGGCCGCGTCCGCCTTGTTGCGCCGCAATTCGATCAGGCGAACGCACCAGATCGACACCTCGTAGAGCAGCACCAGCGGGATGCCGAGCATGATCTGGCTGAGCGGATCTGGCGGGGTGACGAAGGCGGCCACGACCGCGATGGCGACGATGGCGTATTTCCGGCTCGAGGCGAGGGTCTTCGACGACACCATCCCGGCCATGCCCAGCAGGGTCATCACCACCGGCAGCTGGAAGCACAGGCCGAAGGCTAGCAGCAGGGCCATGACGAGGTTCAGATAGTCCGAGACCCGTGGCAACAGCTCGGCCGTGATGCCTCCACCGCTGATCTGCTGGCCCAGCGAGAACAGCATCACGAACGGCAGCATGACGTAATAGACCATCGCCGCGCCGGTCAGAAACAGGGCCGGAGCCGCGATCAGGAAGGGCAGGAAGGCGCCGCGCTCGTTGCGGTAGAGCCCGGGCGCCACGAAGCGGTACAGCTGCCAGGCCAGCACCGGGAAGGTCACCACCACCGCGCCGAACGCCGCCAGCTTCATCTTGGTGATCAGG
>NZ_JAVHLH010000320.1 GCF_031082345.1 Brevundimonas sp.
CGCCCGCCTGATCGCCTCGGTCATCGCCGACATGGACGAGGACGGCGAAGGCTGGGTCAACGCCGGCGGCATCGCCAACCGCCTGCGCAACGCCTACCCCGACTTCGACCAGCGGTCCTACGGCTACGCCAAGCTGTCGGACCTGATCCGGGGCACGGGGCGGTTCGAGGTCGAGACCAGCGCGGGCGGGGCGATGAAGGTCAGGGATCGGGCGTAGGGGGGGCGGTCTTCGCCACGTCATCTCCCAGCTTGTCCCGGGGATCCATTGGTCCGCCGTAGAGGGCGGGTGGGCGACGCTCCGGTAGGAAACCGGAAAGCTGTTCATGATCAGGTTGTTCCTGACTTGTTCTCCTGGCGGAATCTCTCCAGTCTGCCACCCTGAACAAGCGCGGAGTCGACCGTGTCGGAGTATGCCCTGATGGTGAAACAGGCTGGCCAGGCCAACGCCGACAAGGCGGTGGACCTCGGCTTTATCGAGGGGCCCGTCCGCCCTGCGGCGAAGCAGCCTGCGCTGAAACTGATCCGTGGCGACAAGGATTCCGAACCCGCCGATTTCACCTTCATCGACCTGTTTGCGGGCATCGGCGGGCTACGCCGGGGATTTGAATCAATCGGCGGCCGCTGCGTCTTCACGTCCGAGTGGGACAAATACAGCCAGAAGACCTACCGGGCGAACTTCCCGGACGATGATCACGAAATCAACGGCGACATCACCAAGATCGAGGCGGGGGACATCCCGGCCCATGACGTCCTGCTGGCCGGCTTTCCGTGCCAGCCCTTCTCTATCGCCGGTGTGTCGAAGAAGAACGCCCTGGGGCGGGCGCATGGGTTCGAGGACAAGACCCAGGGCACCCTGTTCTACGACGTCGCGCGCATCATCGCCCACCATCGCCCGGCGGCCTTCCTGCTCGAGAACGTCCGCAACCTCGTCAGCCACGACAAGGGCAAGACCTTCCAGACCATCAAGGACGTGCTGACCGAAGAGCTTGGCTACACGATCGACTTCCGCGTCATCGACGGCCGCCACTGGACGCCCCAGCACCGCGAGCGGATTTTCATCATCGGCTTCCGCGAGGACCAAGGCTTCCGCTTCGCCGATATGAAGCTGCCCGACGCGGCCCCGAAGCTGGAGACGATCCTGCACCCCGGCAATGGCTCGGAGGTCCCGGACCAGCGCTTCACCGTCGGCAACTCCGGTCGCGTGTCGGACAAATACACCCTGACCGACCACCTCTGGAACTATCTGCAGCGCTACAAGGAAAAGCATCAGGCGGCGGGCAACGGCTTCGGCTTCGGCCTTGTCGGGCCCGACGACGTCGCCCGCACCCTGTCGGCCCGCTACTACAAGGACGGCTCGGAAATCCTTGTGAAGCAGGAGGACGGCAAGGCGCCGCGCCGGCTGACCCCCCGAGAGTGCGCCCGGCTGATGGGTTTCGACGCGCCCCAGGGCAATGAGTTCCTCATCCCGGTCTCGGACACCCAGGCCTATCGCCAGTTCGGGAATTCTGTTGTGGTGCCGGCCGTGAAAGCCGTCGCCGAACACATGAAGCCGCACCTCTTCGCCGCGCTCGGAAAACGGCCGAAGGCCGCGATTGGCTGACGTCGTCGATCCGGCGACCCGCAGCCGGATGATGTCCGGCATACGGGGCAAGAACACCAAACCGGAACTGCTGATCCGCAAGGCGCTCCATGCACGCGGCTTCCGCTATCGGCTGCACTGCAGGGACCTGCCGGGCAATCCGGATTTGTGCCTGCCGAAATACCGCGCGGTGATCTTCGTCCACGGCTGCTTCTGGCACGGCCACGGCTGCCACCTGTTCAAATGGCCGAAGACGCGGCCGGAGTTCTGGCGGGAGAAGATCGGGCGGAACCGGGCGGTGGATGAGGCGGCACACACGCGGCTACTCGCGGAAAGTTGGCGCGTGGCGCTGATCTGGGAATGTGCGATCAAGGGGCGTGCGGGCTATGCGCGACTACCCGAGGTTTCAGAGGAAATAGGCCGGTGGCTAGTCAGCGATCAAGCCGAGCTTGAGATCGGAAGCGACCAGTGAAACAGGGCTACCTCGCAGACTACTTTTCTGGCGTCGGTGTCAAACGCCTGAGCGGAACCGAGGTCGACCCCGGTGTCTCGAACGGCCATGAATTCCAAGGCACACGCGCCTTGCAGGCGTTTCTTGGCCTACCCTCGGAAAGCCGGTCCATCCCATGCACCTACATGTGGCTGACCGATGATGACCCGCCGATGCGGCTCGATGCAGCGGCGACCTGGTATGACGCCCGCGCGAAGCAACCTCATCGGGCTCCTGAGCCACGCCTGCTCTATACGGCCGAAGCCGAAGCCGTGGTCTACCAAGCCTCCGAGAACGATACCCTCTTTGTCTGTTTGGGTCGGAACGAGAGACTCCTGATCCTCCTCTGCCGAGGCGGGAGCGACATCGAACAGCAGTTGCTGTGGTTGTTTGGCTTGGAATCGCCGACCTTGCGGTTCGCCCAGCGCGATCTCCGGGTTCAGCAGGGCTCCCGTCTCGATTTCGCGGCCCGCCACGTGCTGGACGCCATCGAGGTTGAAGTCGACGTCTCCGATGATGCCTGGCTAGACCGACTCTTGGCGAAGTTCGGCACAAAGTTTCCTGGGACGGCTCCATTCTCCGCCTTTGCCAGGTCACAGATCAGGACGGCCGATCCGCTGGCTCAACCTGATCAGGCGTTGATGTTGTGGCTCGACCTTGAGGAAACGCTCTTCTTTACCCTGGAGCGGCACATCATTGACCAACGGCTGCGGGCCGGGTTCGTCGAGG
>NZ_JAVHLH010000321.1 GCF_031082345.1 Brevundimonas sp.
CGGCGGGCGCGGCCGCGGCGGCGGCGGCGGCGGCGGCGGCCGCCTGTTCGACCTCACCGCGGACCATGGCGGGCACGCCCTTGATCATCGGGACGAGGTTCGCCGCGACCTCGGCCATCTCGGCCTTCTCCGCCTCGGTGGCGGTCGCCGCCTTGGCTTCCAGGAAGGCCAGAAGCTCGGCGCTGAAGGCGTCGGCCTCCGGCTGGTATTGCGCGACGATGGCGTCCAGCGCGGCGCTGGCGGCCGCCTGGTCGCCCGCCGCGGCGGTGAGGGCCGCCTGCATTTCGCCGCCCATGGCCTGCATGCGCGCCTGGAAGGCCTCGCCCCGGGCTTCCATCGCGGCTTCGGCCGGATCGACGGCTGCGGCGGCCGGCGGGGCGGCGGGGGCCGGAGCCGGGGCCTCCTGGGCGACGGCGGGGGCCGCGAAGGCGAGAACGGCGGAGGCGGCGAGGATGGTGCGAAGGGTCATGAAAGGATCCTGAGGCTTCGAAAGGAGCCCGACCTTGCCGGAAAGTCGGCGCCAAACCTAGGCGGGGGAGCGACCATTTAATGCGAAAGCGGCGCCGTGGGGGGCGCGACGAGGCGGCTCGAACTCAGTCCTCGCCGCGCTGGTCCCGCTTGCCCAGCACGCGCAGGCGCAGGGCGTTCAGCTTGATGAAGCCGGCGGCGTCCTTCTGGTCGTAGGCCACGGCCCCGTCCTCGAAGGTGACCAGTTCCTGGTCGTACAGGCTGTTCGCGCTCTCGCGACCGATGACGGCGGCGTTGCCCTTGTAGAGCTTCACCCGCACCGTGCCCGACACCTTCGCCTGCGAATGGTCGATGGCCGCCTGCAGCATCTCGCGCTCGGGCGAGAACCAGAAGCCGTTGTAGATCAGGTGGGCGTATTTGACCGCCAGTTCGTCCTTCAGATGCATGGCCCCGCCGTCGAGGGTGATCGACTCCATGCCGCGGTGGGCGGCCAGCAGGATGGTCCCGCCCGGGGTCTCGTAGACGCCGCGCGACTTCATGCCGACGAAGCGGTTCTCGACCAGATCGAGCCGGCCGACGCCGTTGTCGTGGCCGTACTGGTTCAGGGCGGTCAGCAGGGTCGCCGGGCTCATGGCCTCGCCGTTGATCGAGACCGCGTCGCCCTTTTCGAAGCCGATGGTGATGACGGTGGCGACGTCCGGCGCGTCCTCCGGCGACAGGGTGCGCTGGTGCACGAATTCGGGGGCCTCGACCGCCGGGTCCTCCAGCACCTTGCCCTCGCTGGACGAGTGCAGAAGGTTGGCGTCAACGCTGAACGGGGCCTCGCCGCGCTTGTCCTTGGCGATCGGGATCTGGTGCTTCTCGGCGAAGTCGAGCAGGTGTTCGCGCGACTTGAAGTCCCATTCGCGCCACGGCGCGATGACGCGGATGTCGGGCTCCAGCGCATAGTAGCCCAGCTCGAAGCGGACCTGGTCGTTGCCCTTGCCGGTGGCCCCGTGACAGACGGCGTCGGCGCCGACCTGGCGGGCGATCTCGATCTGGCGCTTGGCGATCAGCGGCCGGGCGATCGAGGTGCCGAGCAGATACTGGCCCTCATAGACGGCGTTGGCCCGGAACATCGGGAAGACGTAGTCCCGCACGAACTCCTCGCGCAGGTCGTCGATGAAGATGTTCTCTTCCTTGATGCCCAGCTTCAGCGCCTTCTCGCGCGCCGGCGCCAGCTCCTCGCCCTGGCCGAGGTCGGCGGTGAAGGTCACCACCTCCGCCCCGTATTCGGTCTGCAGCCATTTGAGGATGATCGAGGTGTCGAGGCCGCCGGAGTAGGCGAGCACGACTTTCCTGGGCGCGGACTGGGTCATGGAGGGTCCTTCACGGAACGCGGGGAGGCGTTGGGCGTATGGGCGCGCTTAAAGGACCAGACGCCCCGCGATGCAAGGGCGGGAATGGGGCGGCCGTCAGAGGATCGGAGACGCGCGCCGGCGCCGGCGGAGGGCCATCGCGTTCCGCCACAGAAGTCGGGCGCCGACGCGCATGACCTGGATGCTCAGGAGCAGCAGGCCAAGGGCGGACAGCGAGTCCCAGACAAGCACCGACCGGAGGTCGGCCGTCCAGGTCGCCCACTGCGCCACCGTCTGCCAGACCAGGACGCCCGGAATGACCGCCCCGAGGAGAGTGATCATGGCGCCGTTCAGCATTCCGGCGGCGAGGTCTTCGAGGGGCTCAGGCTCTTCGGACATGGCCTCAGCCTAGCATCGGCCGGCCGGGCGGCAAGCGAGGCTCACCTACTCCGGGTCTGGATTTGTCACCCCCACGGCCCCGGCGTCCGGGGCGCCGTGCTGGGCACGCTGGTCGTCGCCGGCCCCGGCGCGACCTCGGCGAAGGCGGCGGCGCGCGGCGCCAGCCCCATCTTCGTCCCGAGATCCATCAGCGCCTTCACCCGGTTGCCGGTGGCCGGATGGGTCGAGAACAGGTTGTCGGCCCCGCGTCCCGCCAGCGGGTTGATGATGAACAGCTGGCCCGAGGCCGGATTGCGCTCGGCGGTGACGTTGACGATCCGCTTCGAATGGCCCTCGATCTTCTGCAGGGCCGAGGCCAGCGAGGCGGGATCGCCGGCGATCTCGGCCCCGACCTTGTCGGCCTCGTATTCCCGGGTGCGGCTGATGGCCATCTGCACCAGGCCCGCCGCCATCGGCGCGAGGATCATCAGGGCCAGGGCGCCGATGAAGCCGCCCGGCCGCTCGTCGTCCTCCCCCCCGCCGCCGAAGAAGAGGGCGAAATTGGCCAGGGCGGCGATGGCGCCGGCGACGGTGGCGGTCACCGTCATGGT
>NZ_JAVHLH010000322.1 GCF_031082345.1 Brevundimonas sp.
AGGAGCGGGTCAAGATGACCCGTCTGCGCCAGACCATCGCCCGCCGGCTGAAGGAATCGCAGAACACCGCGGCCCAGCTGACCACCTTCAACGAGGTGGACATGACCGAGGTCATGGCCCTGCGCAGCCAGTACAAGGACGCCTTCGAGAAGCGCCACGGGGTGAAGCTGGGCTTCATGAGCTTCTTCACCCGCGCGGTGGTGCAGGCCCTGCACGAGATTCCTGCCGTCAACGCCGAGATCGACGGCACGGACATCATCTACAAGAACCACTACGACGTCGGCATCGCGGTCGGCACCGAGAAGGGGCTGGTCGTGCCGGTCCTGCGCGACGCCGACCAGCTGTCGCTGGCGGGGATCGAGAAGGGCATCGCGGCGCTGGGCAAGGCGGCCCGCGACGGCGACCTGACCCTGGACCAGCTGCAGGGCGGCACCTTCACCATCACCAACGGCGGCACCTACGGTTCGCTGATGTCGACGCCGATCCTCAATGCGCCGCAGTCGGGCATCCTGGGCATGCACAACATCGTCCAGCGGCCGATGGCGGTGAACGGCGAGGTCAAGATTCGGCCGATGATGTACCTGGCCCTGAGCTACGACCACCGCATCGTCGACGGCAAGGAGGCGGTGACCTTCCTGGTGCGGATCAAGGAGCTGCTGGAGGATCCGGCGCGGGCCCTGCTGGACCTGTAGGGCGCTGGAACCCGTCTTCCATCTGTCGCTGTCGGTCTCCGATCTCGCGCGGACCCGGCGGTTCTATGAGGATGTGCTTGGCGCGCGGACCGGTCGCGTCACTGGTCACTGGATCGATCTGTGGCTGTTCGGCGCGCAGGTCACCGCCTATCAGCGGCCCGCCGGCGTCGTCCCGTCGCCCTTCCGCGAAGCCCAGCATTTCGGGGCGACGCTTGAGTGGGGCGACTGGAAGCGCCTCGCGGACCGGCTGGTCGCGGCCGATTGCGAGTTCCGTCTTGAGCCCACCGTCGACGAAGCGGGCGGCCGGGCGAAGATGATGCTCGCCGACCCCGACGGCTATCTGGTCGAGATCAAGGCCTATGCCGATCCATCGCTGCTGCAACGGCCGGCGGCCGCGCCATGAGCCTGCGCGAGATCGCCCGCTTCACCGACGTCTATGAAGCCGATCTGGCCGCGGCCTTCCTCGCTTCGCATGGGATCGAGGTCAGCGTCACCGAGCGGTACCAGACCACCGTCGATCCGCTGATGCAGCGGGCGCTCGGCATCCGGCTGATGGCGCCGGCCTCGAGGATCGAGGAGGCGCGGGCGCTGCTGGCGCGGGCGCAGGCCGGCGAGTTCGCCACCGAAGAAGGCGACGAGGTCGCCGACATGGACGCCGGGACGCGGGCGACCGGCACGATCATGGCGCTGACGGCCTTCGCCACCGGCGGCTTCTGGGGCAACAGCCTGCCGCGCCGGTTCCGGCCGGTAGCCTGGCAGGGAATGCTGATCTCATTCGTGGTGCTGGCGGCCGCGACGATCGCCATCGCGATCGTGTTCAAGATCCTGTTCGACCCGCCCCGGGGCTAGCGGCCGGAACGCAGCGGTCCCAACACCTCGGCCGTGTGCTCGCCCAGCGCCGGCGGCGGCCGGTCGTAGGCCACGGGCGTCGCCGACAGCCGGATCGGCGAGGCGACGGTGCGGACCGGGGCGGACAGGTCGGGCCGGGTCTGGGTCACCTCGAGCCCGCGGTGTTTCGCCTGCGGCTCGTCGAAGACCTGATCCACCGTATTGACCGGACCGCACGGCACCCCGGCCGCCTCCAGCGCCGCCATCAGTCCGTGCATGGTCTGGCCGGCGGTCAGGGCCGAGAGCTCGGCGGTCATCACGGCGCGATGCTCGATGCGCAGGGCGTTGGTCAGAAAGCGCGGGTCGGCGCCGAGGCCCGGGGCGCCGAGAGCGCTCGCCAGCGCCCGGAACTGGCCGTCATTGCCCACGGCGATGACCACCATACCGTCCGTGCACGGAAAGGGCTGGTAGGGGGCGAGGTTGGGGTGGGCGTTGCCCATCCGCGTCGGCGCCTTGCCGCTGACGAAGAAATTGGTCGCCTGATTGGCCAGCATGGCCGCCTGGACGTCGAACAGGGCGATGTCGATGTGCTGGCCCTGACCCGTGGCGCGGGCGTGCAGCAGCGCCGCCATGATGGCGTTGGAGGCGTACAGGCCGGTGAACAGATCGGCCACGGCGACCCCGACCTTCATCGGCTCGGCCCCGGGGGCGCCGTCAGGCTGGCCGGTCACCGACATCAGCCCGCCCATGGCCTGGATCATGTAGTCGTAGCCGGCCCGGTGGGCGTCGGGCCCGTCCTGGCCGAAGCCGGTGATCGAGCAATAGACCAGCTTCGGATTGATCGCCGACAGGGCGGCGTGGTCGAGGCCGTACTTCTTCAGTCCGCCGGTCTTGAAATTCTCGACGAGAATGTCGCAGGTCTCCGTCAGCTCACGGATGATGGCGGCCCCTTCGGGCGTGGCGATGTCCAGCTCGACCGACTTCTTGCCGCGGTTGGCGCACAGGAAATAGGCGGCGTCGCCCTTCGATCCGTCGGCCCTGGTCGTGAAGGGCGGGCCCCAGTGGCGGGTGTCGTCGCCGGCGCCGGGCCGCTCGATCTTGATCACCTCGGCCCCGAGGTCGGCGAGGGTCTGGGTCGCCCACGGCCCGGCCAGCACGCGGCTGAGGTCGAGAACGCGAACGCCGGAGAGGGGGCCTTGGGAAGGGACGAGGGACGAGGGGCGAGGGGCGAGGGCGGATGAG
>NZ_JAVHLH010000323.1 GCF_031082345.1 Brevundimonas sp.
GGCGCCGGCCCGACCCCCGTTCCCTTGTCCCCTGGAGACTTCCGATGACCCCGCTTGCCGACATGATCCCCGCCATGAGCGATCCCGACCTCAAGGCCCTGCGCGCCAACGCCGCTCGCCTGTCGGAATCCGGCTCCGCGGTCCAGATGAACACCGCCTCTGAAATCCTCCCCCTGATCGACGCCGAAGTCGAACGCCGCGCCGCCGCGCCGGCCACGACGGTCAAGAAGCCCCGCGCCCCGGCCAAGAAGAAGGTCGTCCCCGCCAGCGGCCACCAGACGGCGCTGCCCAGCAAGGCCGCCTGATTAGTAAGGGATCCGCGCCAGCCATTGGATCGCGGTGATACTTAGATAGATCGCCGCGACCGCACCGAGCAGGATCAGAGCGCCGAACAACGCCAGTTTGGTGTTTGAGTGGACCGGCATCATCGCCATGTCCTTCGCGACACCAGACGATTGTTCGCTGCGAACTGCGGTGATGCCCGGCAGTGGCGCATTGATCGCAAAAAGTTCGATGCCAACGCTTTCCTTGGGAGCAAGGCTGCAAAACTTCACAGTATGACGATCACTTGCGGAATTGACCTCCTCGTAGTGTCGTGCCGGCCAGACATTCATGACGCCCGGCTTCCAGTTGAACGTCACCTCTACATCGGTGGCGCTGGCGACCCCCTCGTTCTTCACGATGATCGAGGCGGTGTTGACCGACTGTTTGGGTGCAATCTGCTTGCCCTCTTGGTCAAGAAGGGGCTGATCGATCAAAAACGTGAAGGCGTGCCCGATCGAATACACGAGCTTCGCACGCGGCCGCAGAAAGTGGTTCAGCGCGAATCCCAGAATGACCGCGCCGACCGAGACGATCTCTTTGGCGTATTCTGCAGCCCACGTCATTTCCATGGTGCTGAGTTAGGATAACAGCGTTGCAGTCGCAAGCTGTCTCACCCCAGCGCCTGGTCCAGGTCCGCGATCAGATCCTCGACCTCCTCGACGCCCACCGACAGCCGGATCAGACTGTCCGTCACCCCGCCGGCCTCGCGCAGCTCTTTCGGCACCGAGGCGTGGGTCATGATGGCCGGGTGGTTGACCAGGCTTTCCACGCCCCCCAGCGACTCCGCCAGGGTGAAGACCTGCACCCGCTCCAGCACCTGTCTGGTGCGCGCCAGGTCGCCGTCGATGACCGCCGTGACCATGCCCCCGAAGCGACCGTTCATCTGGCTGGCGGCGAGGTCGTGCTGCGGATGGCTGATCAGGCCCGGATAGATCACCTTGGCGATCCCCTTTCGCTCCTCCAGCCAGCGCGCCACCGCCAGGGCGTTCTCATTGTGCGCCTTCATGCGCAGGCCCAGGGTCTTCAGCCCGCGGTTGGCGAGAAAGGCGTCGAACGGCCCCATCACCCCGCCGACCGAGTTCTGCAGAAACTTGATCTCCTTGGCCAGGTCCGGGTTCGCCGTCACCAGCGCCCCGCCGATGATGTCGGAGTGGCCGTTCAGATATTTGGTCGCCGAATGCATGACCACGTCGGCGCCCAGCTTCAGCGGCTGCTGGCTCCACGGCGTGGCGAAGGTGTTGTCGACGATCAGCAGCAGGCCGTGCGCCTTCGCGATCTTCGACAGGCCGGCGATGTCGGCCAGCTTCATCAGCGGATTGGTCGGCGTCTCGGCCCAGATCAGCTTCGTCTTCGGCGTGATCGCCGCCTCGACCGCCTTCAGGTCGCTCAGGTCGACATAGGCGAAGTCCAGCCCCATCGAACGGCGCCGCACCCGCTCGAACAGCCGCCACGAGCCGCCGTACAGGTCGTCGCCGGTGACGATGTGCGACCCTGCGTCCAGCAGCTCCAGCGCGGTGGCGGTCGCCGCCATGCCGCTGGCGAAGCCGAAGCCGTGCGTGCCGCCCTCCAGATCGGCCAGACAGGCCTCGAACGCCTCGCGCGTCGGGTTCTTGCCGCGGGCGTACTCATAGCCCTTGTTCACCCCGGGGCTTTCCTGGGCGTAGGTCGAGGTGGCGTAGATCGGCGTCATCACCGCGCCCGTCGTCGGGTCGGGCCGCTGCCCGGCGTGGATGGCGCGGGTCGAGAAACCCTGGCTGTTCTTCAGCGAGCTCATGCGGTGTCCTGATCAAGGCGGCCGATCGTGCCGCCGCAAAATTCGGCCGAGCGGGCGAAGATCTCGGACCACTCGGCGGGTCTGAACAGATGGCCGGCTCCGGCGATCACTTCAACCCGCACATTGATCTCGTGCTCCCTCAGGAAGCTGACCCAGGCGGCGGTGTTGCGCGGCAGCACATGATCGTCGTTCTCGGCCCGGAGCATCAGCACCGGAATCCGCCGACGCGGCACGCGCGGCGTATAGACGTCGGTCCCTCCCGCCAGTCCGATCGCCGCCGCCGCCCGGCTGTTGCCCAGCGCCCCGTCCACGGCGACGTAGGATCCCAGCGAATAGCCGAACATCGCCGTCCGCTGCCGGTCGACGCCCCGGTCGATGAACCAGTCGATGGCGTGTTCGCCCACGTCGCGCCACGCTTCCATCATCCGCTCCGGCCGGATGCCGTCGTCCGGGTAGGCGTCCATATAGAGCGGCGTCAGCACCTGATAGCCGTCGCCGGCGAAGCGCATGGCCAGTTCGTGCCACGGCCCGCGGTTGGTGATCCGTCCGCCCGAGCCATGCATCATCACGATCGCCGCCCGCCGCCCCTCCCCGTCCGGCCGGTAGTGGATGGCCCGGATCGCCTTGCCGTGGCTGTCGAAGG
>NZ_JAVHLH010000324.1 GCF_031082345.1 Brevundimonas sp.
GACGCGCGGCTCGCGGCGCGTCGGGGCGCGGCCGGTGGCCTTCAGGTCGATGACATAGCGGTAGTGGGCGACCCCGTCGCCGGGCGGCAGCAGGAAGCGGCGCTCGATCTCGGCGCTGGTGGCCAGGTCCAGTTCGATGCGCGAGGCGGCCCCGGCGCCCGCGACCCGGAAGTCGCGCACCAGCCCCTGCCCGGTCCCGCTGCGGCGGTCGGGCGGCGAAACGCCGGCCAGGCTCACCACCACCTGGCCGTCGTCGCCGGCGCGGATCACCTGACCGCGCGAAGTCCGGTCCAGATCGATGACCACCCGGGTGCGCTCGGCGTCGCCGCCGAACCGGACGCGCAGGATCTCGCCCATGCTGCCCGAGGCCAGCCCCCGGCCGGCCGCCAGCAGCGCCACGCAGAATACGGCAAGGCCTACGGCGGCCGCGATGCGCTCGCGAACCCCCCAATGCGACACTCTGATACGCGACAGCCCGTACATTCGACGGAGACCCACCTTCTTGGTTGGCGGGATCATGCCGCAACCTGGTCGACAACGGGTTAAGGCCGGCGCCGCTTTCAATTCGAATTGGTCGTGCCTATGCTTGATCCGCTCGCGAACGATCGCGTCCCCCGAACCTTCGGGACCGGACGCGCCCTCCTCGCGGCATGACTTTCACTGATCCGAGAGCCGGACGGGCCCGCCCGCCGATTCGACGACCGGGTCCGGGACGCCCCTATCGACGGCGCGTCCGGGCCCAGGACCGTACTGAACCTTCATGGGCCATATCGCCTGCGCTCCCTTCCGGTCCGACTGGACCGACCTCGCCACCGGCTCCCGCCGCGGCGACGGGACGGCGCACGCCTCCGCCCCCCATCCCATTCGGCGAGCCGCCTCACCCCCCGACGGGGTCGGCCGAGCGCGCCAGAAAGCAATTCTCCATGTCAAAGACCATGTTGATCGACGCCGCCCACGCGGAGGAAACCCGCGTTGCGATCGTCGAGGGCCGTCAGATCGAGGAATTCGACTTTGAATCCCGCTCGAAGCGCCAGCTTCGGGGCAATATCTATCTCGCCAAGGTCACCCGCGTAGAGCCCAGCCTCCAGGCCGCCTTCGTCGAATACGGCGGCAACCGCCACGGCTTCCTGGCCTTCAACGAGATCCACCCGGATTATTACCAGATCCCAGTCGCCGACCGCGAAGCCATCATGGCCGAAGCGCCGTCGGAAGAGGACGAGAACGACGACCTCGGCCGCGAGAGCGCCGACGACGAGCACGAGGGCGGCCTCGCCGAGGAGGAACGCCTCAAGCGCCGCCTGATGCGCCGCTACAAGATCCAGGACGTCATCAAGCGCCGCCAGGTCATGCTAGTCCAGGTCGTCAAGGACGAGCGCGGCGGCAAGGGCGCGGCCCTGACCACCTGGCTGTCGCTCGCCGGCCGCTACTGCGTGCTGATGCCCAACACCGGCAAGGGCGGCGGCATTTCGCGCAAGATCACCCAGGCCACCGACCGCAAGCGTCTGAAGGCCGCCGCGGCCGCCCTAGACGTGCCGCGCGGCATGGGCCTGATCATCCGCACCGCCGGCGCCAAACGCACCAAGGCCGAGATCAAGCGCGACTACGAATATCTGCTCCGCCTCTGGGAGACGATCCGCGAAACCACCCTCGCCTCCAACGCCCCTTCACTCATTTATGAGGAAGAAAACCTCGTCCGCCGCGCCGTCCGCGACATGTTCGACAAGGATTTCGACGGCATCCAGGTCGAGGGCGTCGAGGGCTTCAAGGAAGCGCGCGACTTCATGCGGGTGCTGATGCCCTCGCAGTCGAAGAAGGTGCACCTGTACCAGGGGGCGCGCCCGCTGTTCGCCTCCAACGGCATCGAGGAGATGCTGACCCAGATTCACCAGCCGACCGTGCCGCTGAAGTCGGGCGGCTATCTGGTCATCAACCAGACCGAGGCCCTGGTCGCCATCGACGTCAACTCCGGCCGCGCCACCAAGGAGCGCAACGTCGAAGCCACCGCCTTCAAGACCAATATGGAAGCCGCCGTCGAGGCCGCCCGCCAGCTGCGCCTGCGCGACCTCGCCGGCCTGATCGTCATCGACTTCATCGACATGGATGAGTCGAAGAACAACCGGTCGGTCGAAAAGGCGCTGAAGGACGCCCTGTCGAAGGATCGGGCCCGCATCCAGATGGGCCGCATCTCCGGCTTCGGCCTGATGGAGATCAGCCGTCAGCGCCGCCGCCTGGGCGTGATCGAGGGGGCCACCGAGGCCTGCCCGCATTGCCAGGGCGCCGGCCGCATCCGCTCGGCCGAAAGCGCCGCCCTGATGACCCTGCGCGGCGTCGATATCGAGGCCGGCCGCCACGGCGCGGGCTCGGTCACCCTGCGCGTCTGCACGGCGGTCGCCCTCTACATCCTCAACCACAAGCGCGACTACCTGCAGCGCCTGCTGACCCAGCGGGGCCTCAACGTCGTCATCCAGATCGACGACAGCCTGGCCCAGGGCGAGCACGCCATCGAGCGCACCGAGACCAACGAGGACTTCACCCCGCCGGAAGGCGTCGAGGCCTTCGTCGACCTGGACGACGACTTCGACGACAGCGCCTATGACGAGGACGAGGCCGAGGAAGACGAATTCTTCGACGACGTCGAGGAAGAGGACGAGGACGCCGTCGGCGGCGAGGACGCCGCGGGCGAACGGAC
>NZ_JAVHLH010000325.1 GCF_031082345.1 Brevundimonas sp.
CAAGAAATCATGGGCCGAGGCGATCTCGGAAGCGCGGACAGCCGGGCCCTTCGCCGACCTCGAGGACCTGCGCATGCGGGCGAGACTGCCGCCCCCGGCGCTGGACCGGCTGGCCGAGGCGGATGCGTACGGGTCGCTGGCGCTGTCGCGGCGGCAGGGGCTGTGGGCGGCGAGGGGAGCGCCGCCGGCGGCGTCGAGGGCGCCGCTGTTCGAGGCCATGGGGCTGGACGAGGCGGACGGGCGGCCGCCGGAGGCGCTGCCGGAGCTGGCCCTGTCGGAGGAGGTGGTGGGCGACTACCAGACCATCCGGATGTCGCTGAAGGGGCATCCCGTCAGCTTCCTGAGGGAGCGGCTGGAGCGGGCGGGGGCGGTGACGGCCAAGGCCTATGAGGGGCTGGGGGACGGGCGGCGGGCGCAGGTGGGGGGCGTGGTGCTGGTCAGGCAGCGGCCGGGGACGGCCAAGGGGGTCTGTTTCATGACGCTGGAGGACGAGACCGGGGTGGCCAATCTGGTGCTGTGGGAGAGCGTCTTCGAGCGGTTCCGGCCGACGGCGATGGGAGCCCGGATGGTGCTGGCCAAAGGGCGGGTGCAGACGGCGGAGGGGGTGACCCATCTGGTCGTCGAGGAACTGGACGACTGGACCCCGATGCTGGGCCATCTGACGCCGGACCGGGCCCCGGGATCGGCGCACGAGCCGGCCCGGGGGCGGCATCCCAGGGCGGTCAGGGTGCTGCCGGGGTCACGGGATTTTCACTGACCTCTCAGTGGCCCTTCCCCCGCAGCCGCCATTTCCACAGGGCGTTGGCGAGGATGGGCAGGAAGCCGCCGATCAGGGCCGCCCCCAGCACCGTCCAGAAGCCGCCGCCGAGGCCGTACTCCCCCACCGCCGCCCCGATCCCGGCCGCCAGGACGGGGCCGAGCCAGGGCAGCCAGGTCGGCGGCTTAAGCATCCACCTTGATGACGCCGCGCCGGATCTGGTCCAGCTCGATGGAGTCGAACAGGGCCTGGAAATTGCCCTCGCCGAAGGCCTGGTTGCCCTTGCGCTGGATGATCTCGAAGAAGATCGGGCCGAAGGTGTCCTGGGTGAAGATCTGCAGCAGCAGGCCGTCCTCGTCGGAACCGTCGATCAGGATGCGGTTCTTGCGCATGCGCTCGACGTCCTCGCCGTGGCCCGGCAGGCGTTTGTCGATCAGGTCGAAATAGGTCTCGATGGTGTCCTGGAAGGGGATGCCGCGCCGCTTCATCTCCTCGACGGTCTCGAAGATGTTGTCGGTGGCCAGGGCGATGTGCTGGATGCCCTCGCCGTTGTAGCGGCGCAGGAATTCCTCGATCTGGGAGTTGTCGTCCTGGCTCTCGTTCAGGGGGATGCGGATGGCGCGGTCGGGGGCGATCATGGCCTGGGACAGCAGGCCGGTCGCCTTGCCCTTGATGTTGAAATATTTCTGCTCCTCGAAGGCGAAGACGTCGCCGTAGAAGCCCGACCAGGTGCGCATCTGGCCGCGTTTGACGTTGTGGGTCAGGTGGTCGAGGCAGAACAGGCCGACCGAGTTCTTGCGCTCGGCCTCCTCCCAGCCCTCGATCTCGTCCCAGCCGTCGTAGAGGGAGCCAGCCTCGCCATAGGCGTCGACGATGTAGAGCAGCGAGCCGCCGATGCCCTGCAGCACATAGGGATAGCCGCCGGCCAGGGCGCCGCCGTCGTGGTTCTCGGCCGGTTTGGCGCCGCGCGCGACCGCGCCCTCGAAGGCCGATTTGGCGTCCTTGACCCGGAAGGCCATGCCGTTGGCCGAGGGGCCGTGCTCCTTGGCGAAGTCGGCGGCCTGGCCCTTGGGCGAGCGGTTGACCAGCATGGTGATGTCGCCCTGTTTCAGGCGGACCACGTCATTGGCCGGGTTCACATGGGTCTGGGTGAAACCCATCAGCTCGAGCCGGGCGATCATGGCCTCGGGCTCGGGGCCGGTGAATTCGACGAATTCGAAACCGTCCACGCCGAGCGGGTTTTCCTTGTCCAACGACTTGTCGGCTTCGGTTTGGGGCGCGTCATGCATGGGGGCGTCTCCTGAGGGTTCGCGGCGATCCGCCGTCGTTGCCGCGGAACCTAGTGGCCGGGAGCCGGGAATCCAAGGCGGACGGCGGTCACAGGCGCGGGAGGCGGTTTCATCCGGGTGAAACCGAGTTTGCACCGTCCGAACCGTCCGAACCGTCCGAACCGTCCGATCCGTCCGCAACGTCCGCAGCGGCGGCGGCGCGCTCGGCCGCCTGTTCGTCGGCCAGTTCGGCCCAGCCGGCGCGTTCGTGGCGGAGGGCCTCGTGCTGGGCCAGGGCGCGATCCATCTCGGCCTCTTCCTCGTCCATGGCCCGCATCACCTGCCGCCAGCGCAGGGCCGCCGTCGCGTCGCCGCGCAGCACGGCGCGCATCATGCGGCGGTGGGCGACGAAGGACAGTTCGCACAGCTCGACCTTGTCGAGATCGCCGCCGACCCGATCCTCGAGCTTCAGGCCTTCGTCCTCGGCGTCCAGGGCGTTGGGCGGCGGGGCCCAGGGCTGGTCGATGCGCCGCCAGCCCTCGCGCGCGGCCCGGGCGCGCAGGGCGGAGAGTCCGACGCCGTGACGGCGGCAGGCGTCGGGCGCCGACATCCCGGCCAGATAGTCGTCGCGCACCCGCAGCCAGACCGC
>NZ_JAVHLH010000326.1 GCF_031082345.1 Brevundimonas sp.
CGGCTTCATCGCCCGGCCGCTGGGCGGCATCGTCTTCGGCCATTTCGGCGATCGTCTCGGGCGCAAGTCGTTGCTGCAGTTCAGCCTTCTGCTGATCGGCGCCTCGACCTTCCTGATGGGCTGTCTGCCCAGCTTCGGCTCGATCGGCTACTGGGCGCCGGCCCTGCTCGTGACCCTGCGTTTCATCCAGGGCTTCGCCCTTGGCGGGGAGTGGGGCGGGGCGATCCTGCTGGTCACCGAACACAGCCCCAACCGCAGCCGCGGATTCTGGGGCAGCTTCCCCCAGGCCGCCGTGCCGATCGGAAACCTCCTGGCTACTCTGGTGCTGCTGGCGCTGTCGGCTCTGCTGACGGACGATGCCTTCCTCGCCTGGGGCTGGCGCATCGGCTTCTGGCTGTCGGTCGTGATCATCGCCATCGGCTACTACATCCGCACCCAGGTGACGGACTCGCCGATCTTCGAGAAAGCCCGCGAGGAGACGGAGAAGCGCGCCGAGGCGGGCTATGGCCTGACCGAGGTGTTCCGTCGCCATCCCCGCGCGGTGTTCACCGCCATGGGCCTGAGGTTCGGCGAGAACATCCTCTACTACATGGTCGTGACCTTCTCGATCACCTACCTGCACCATCGGGACGTCAACACCACCCGCATCCTCGCCCTGCTGTTCCTCGCCCACATCCTGCACGTGACCGTCATCCCGTTCGTCGGAGCGCTGACGGACCGGATCGGCCGGCGCCCGGTCTACATCGCCGGCGCAGCACTGACCCTGGTTTGGCCGTTCGTGGCCTTTCCGATGTTCGACACCGGCGACACGGCGATGATCCTCGGCGCCATCATGCTGGGCCTCGCCGTGCACGGCCTGATGTACGCGGCCCAGCCGGCGATCATGACCGAGATGTTCCCGACCCGGATGCGCTATTCAGGCGTGTCGCTGGGCTACCAGGTCACGGCCATCGTGGCGGGATCGTGGGCGCCGCTGATCGGTACGGCCCTGCTGCGCGCGACTGATTCCTGGGTCCCGATCGCCTGGTACATCCTCACCTCGGCCCTGGTCAGCCTCGTCGCGGCCCTGGTCATGCGCGAAAGCAGGGGGTCGTCGCTGGCGGCGATCGATGCGGCGGATCTGCGCCGGCTTGAACAGGGCGGCTCCCCCAAGGGCTGAGGTCGGGCCCGGCCCCTTACCGCGAGTTCATCGGCGCGCCTCATTCCTGACGTCTTCCGCTACAAGTGTGGCGCTACGGATGTAGCGTAGCCTTTGACGGAGCCGTCATGATCGAATCCCTGCCACGGCGCGAACGCGAGGTCTTCGAGACCCTGTGCCGCCTTCAGACCGGCACGACCAGCGGCGTCCGCGCCGCGATGGGGGGAACGCTGAGCGATTCCGCCGTGCGCACCCTCTTGGCCCGGCTCGAGACCAAGGGTCTGGTGGCCCGCGAGGCGGACCCGGACGGCGTCCTCTACCGGCCCGCGCCGCGTCCCGAGACGATCGCCGCCGGCGCCCTGCGCAGAACGGTCGACACCTTCTTCGCCGGCTCCGCCGCCAGCGCCGCGACGGCGCTGCTGGGCCTGACCCAGAAGCTGAAGCCCGAGGAGCTGGCGGCCCTGGAGCGGGCCATCGACCAGGCCCGGGAGCGTGGCTCATGAGCGCCGAGCTGTTCGTCGGCCTGCTGTGCAAGTCCGGCGTGATCGCCGGCGCCGGCCTGCTGCTCTCGGCCCTGCCGGGCTTCCGGGCCGCCACCGACCGGGTGGACGTGCTCAGGGCCGCCGTCTGCGTCCTGCTCGCCTTGCCCTTGTTGATGGCGTTCGGACCGGCGCTTCAGCTTCAGCTCCTGCCGGCCGCGCCGGTCGAGTCTGTCATGGCGGTCGCCCCCGTGTGGCAAGGCTCCGTCACGCCGGTGGAAGGGCTGTCGCTCTCCAGCACGCTTCGTCCGCCCTCGCCGATGGAGATTCTCGCCGGGATCTGGATCGTCGGCGCCCTCGTGGTGTCCGGACGGTTCGCCCTGGGCGTGCTGACCCTGCGGCGCTGGACCCGCTCCGGCGCAGTTGTGTCCGACCCGGCCTGGACCAGGCCGCTTGAGGAACTCGCGCCCCGTCGCCGTCCCCGCCTGATCGCCGCCCGCGCCATCGAAGCGCCCCTCAGCTGGGGGCTTCCGCCCGGCGTGGTTCTTGTGGGCCAGAGCTGTCTGTCGCGTCCCGAGACGGCCGGCGCCGTGCTGGCGCACGAGCTGGCGCACATTCGCAGAGGCGACTGGCTGTTCCTCGCCCTGTCCCGCCTCGCCCTCGCCCTGTTCTGGTTCAACCCGCTGGTCTGGCTGCTTCACGCCAGTCTGGCGAGCCGGACCGAAGACGCCGCCGACGCCGCGGCGCTCGCCGTCGTGGATCGCCGGACCTACGCCCGCGCCCTCGTCGGCATCGCCGCCGACTTCCGACAGTCCGCCGCCATCGGCATGGCGGGGGACGCCCACTCCCTGACCAGAAGGATTACCCGCATCATGACTGCTCGCAACGCGTCCCGAACCCGTCCCCTGAGCATGGCTCTCGCCATCGGCGCCCTGGTGGCCATCGCCACGCCGATCGCGGCGCTGGAGATCACTCGGCAATCACCGCCCGCCCCACCGCCGCCGCCGCAGGCTCCGTTCGCCGTCCCGGCTCCGCC
>NZ_JAVHLH010000327.1 GCF_031082345.1 Brevundimonas sp.
CAGGGGCGAGCCGTCGGCGCGCCGCACGCGGCCCTCGGCGCGCAGCCGCAGGCGGTCGCGCCAGGCGTCGCCCTCGTACCAGATGTCGGTGTTCGAGGCGGCCCAGGTCGAGGACACGTCGCGGGCCGGGTCGTAGCCCGTCCAGCCATCGCCGCCGGCGAAGGCGCGCTCCCCGGCGTCGAAGCGCGCGTCGCGGTCGAGGCGGGTCAGCAGGTCGGATACGGTGGTGGGGCGTTCGGGCTCGACGCGCCAGGGGTCGGCGACGGCTTGCTGCGGAGTCGGCGACGCCATGCCGAAGGCCGGGGCCGCACAGGCCGCCAACGCCACCACTCCCGCACTGAACGCCACAAGACGCATCAACGGTCCCTCATCCGTTAACGTCTCCGAGCCTGCACGATCCGGGCCGGAACGCCAACTGACAATTTCCTGTCAGGCGAACGTCCTGCGCGACGCCGCGGTTCCGCGCGGCGGCCGTCGCCCTAGCTCCAGGCGCGGAAATGCTTGGACAGCTTCAGGCCCTGGCTCTGGTAGTGGCTGCCGCCCTCGCCATAGAGGCGCGAGGGCCGCTCCGTCAGCGGCTCATAGACCAGCCGGGCGACGATCTGGCCGTGCTCCAGCAGGAAGGGGGTGTCGTGGGTGCGCACCTCCAGCACCCCCTTGGAGCCCGCCCCGTGGGCCTCGTCGGTGCCGAATCCGGGATCGAAGAAGCCGGCGTAATGGACCCGGAATTCGCCCACCGACGGATCGATCGGCGTCATCTCCGCGGCCTGCATCACCGGGATCTCGACGGCTTCCCGCGAGGCCAGGATGTAGAATTCGCCGGGATCGAGCAGCAGCTCGCCGCGCCGAACGCTCAGAGGCTCCCAGAAGTCTCGCGGGTCGTGGCCGTCAATCCGGTCGAGGTCGACCACCCCCGCGTGGCGCCGTCCGCGGAAGCCGACGATGGTCCCGTCGGCGCCTTCCAGATCGACGCCGACGCTGCGGGTCTCCAGCTTGGGCGGCTCGCCCGCCTTGAGACGCAGCTGGTTCAGTCGGGTCCCGGGCCGCACCAGGATGGAGAAGGTCTGCGGCGCGATCTCCAGATACAGCGGCCCGTTATAGCCCTCCTCGACGTCGTCGAAACTGGCCCCGCGGTCGGTCAGCAGGCGCACGAAGACGTCGACCCGCCCGGTCGAGCTCTTGGGATTGGCGCGGGCGATGAGTCCCTTGGGCAGGGTCAGCCGCTCCTGCAGCCGGGCGATATAGACGCAGCCCTTCTCCATCACATAGCCGCCCGACAGGTCGATGGCGTGCATGGCCACGTCGGCGATGCGATCCTCGACCTTGCGCTGCCCGGGCAGGAACGACGCCCGCACCCGCCACGCCTGGTCCGACAGCCGCAGATCGAGGCTGGCCGGCTGCACCTGGTCCTTGTCGAACGGCGTCTCCGAAACGATCGCCCCGCCGGCGATCAGGGCCTCGATGGATTGCGACGGCAGAATGCCGGGGAGGGAGGTCGAAAAGCTCTGCATGGCTTTCGATTACACGATTCCGCGCCCCGTCTCCCCCACTGTCTCCTGCGCCGTCGCGCTTGACCTGCGGCCCGCGAGCGCGACCATGGGCGGATGCATGACGCCCCCGCCTATGAAGCCGAAACCGAAGGCGTCCTGATCCGCGTCCGCCCCAGCTATCTGGCCGGCCAGTCCGATCCCGACGGCGGCCGCTGGGTCTGGGCGTATCAGGTCGAGATCGTCAATCTGACGCCGACGCCGTTGCAGCTGATGGCCCGCCGCTGGATCATCACCGACGGCCAGGGTCGGGTCGAGGAGGTGCGCGGGGCCGGCGTGGTCGGCGAGCAGCCGGTGATCCAGCCGGGCGACAGCTACACCTACGCCTCGGGCTGCCCGCTCGGCACGCCCACCGGCTCCATGGTCGGCGGCTACTATATGACCGACGCCTCGGGCCGCTCGTTCGAGGCCGCCATCCCGGCGTTCAGTCTCGACGTGCCCGGCGATCGGCGGGTGCTGAACTAATCACTCGGCCGCAATGACGGCGTCCGACTATTCAATGATCGTGGATGCCGCGCCAGGGATGGGTGAGGGGCTGCGTCAACCCGGATAACCGCAGCCCCGCCCCAGTCTCACCGCCGCGCGAACGCGGCGGGAGGCGGACGGCGGCTCCTCTAGGAGCCATTCGTGTCGGTCGCGAGACCGAATTAGGACGGGTGCGCGAAACTGTGTCCGCGCACCCGAAATCCGCGCCAGGCAACGAGCCGCCGCGCGGCGAGCGTTAGCGCCTTGCTAGATGTACCGACGCAGCGACCGGGCCAGTTCGGAGGCCCCGTCCTTGCCGCCCTTGCGGACCTGCGGCTGGTAGGCGACCCGGGCGTGCTCGACGCAGTAGACGCCTTCCGAGGAACGGCGGCCGCAGAAGCTGAACTCGTCCGAAGACGGGTCGCCGATCGGCCATTTGCACATATGGGCGCCGAGGGTCATCACCGTGGCCGTGCCCGGCAGGTCGGGCATCGGGGCCGGGACCTGGGCCGCGGCCGGGCGCGGCTGCACCGCCTCGATGCGGCGCGGGGCCGACGGGGCCTGGGTCGGCGGGGCGGCG
>NZ_JAVHLH010000328.1 GCF_031082345.1 Brevundimonas sp.
CCGTGACCCTGGCCGCCGCCCAGGCTCTGAAACAGGAGCTGGAGCGCACCGGCCGCTACCGGGTGCGGATGACCCGGGATGGCGACGCCTACGTCGGCCTGGACCGCCGCGTGGCCATCGCCCGCCAGGCGGGGGCCGACCTGTTCATCAGCCTGCACGCCGACGCCGGGGCCGATCCGGCCACGCGCGGGGCCAGCGTCTACACCCTGTCGGAACAGGGCGCCGGCCGGGCGGTGCGCGAATTCACCCGCGGTGACAACTGGCACCGCAGCCTGAACCTGCCGGGGCGCGACCCGTCGGTGGACCGCATCCTGCTGGACATGACCCAGCGCGCCACCCAGAACCGCTCGGCCCAGCTGGCGCGGACCCTGCTGGGCGAGCTGGAGGGGGCCGACCATCCGCTGCTGCGCCGCAGCCACCGCGACGCCGGCCTGGCTGTGCTGCTGGCCCCCGACGTGCCGGCGGTGCTGCTGGAGATGGGCTTCATCACCAATCCCGAGGACGAGCGGCTGCTCAATGACGCCCGCGCGCGGCGCCGGTTGATGCGCGCCGTGGCCGAGGGTATCGACCGCTATTTCCGCGAGCCTGCGGGCGAGCTGCAGATGGCCGCCTCGGCCGGAGCCGCCGGCCAGCCCTGAGCGGACGCCCCGTCCGCCGGGACGGAGATCGAGATGACGCCCGACAAGACGCCGGCGGCCCCGACCACGCTTCACGCAGAGCGGCTCGAGGCCGTGCTGGCCCGGCTGGCCGACAGCGGCGCGCGCCGGATCGCCGATCTGGGCTGTGGCCGCGGGGCCCTGCTGGATCACCTGTCCGGGCGCACCGCCGTGACCGAGGCGGTGGCGGTTGACCTGGACGCCGCGCCACTGGCGGCGATCAAGGCGCGCTTCGCGGCGGACGAGCGGCTCAGGGTCGAGACGGTGCAGGGCTCGCTGATGGACGGCCGCCTCGACCTCGGCCGTCTGGACGCGGCGGTGCTGCTGGAGGTCATCGAGCATATCGAGCCGGACGAGCTGTCGAAGCTGGAGATCGCCGTGTTCCGCGCCTGGCGGCCGCGCCAGGTGCTGATCACCACGCCGAACGCCGACGCCAACGACTATCTCGGCGTGCCGCGGGGCCGCCGCCGTCACTGGGACCACCGCTTCGAATGGGGGCGCGAACGGTTCCAGCGCTGGGCGGCCGGCGTCGCCGCGCGGGCGGGCTATGAGGTCGAGTTCGAGGCGCTGGGATGGGAGCATCCGACCTCGGGCGCGGCCACGCAGATGGCGGCCTTTAGCCGCTGAGGCCGGGCGATCGGTCCTCCAGCAGGTCGGCGAGCCCCCTGTCTTCGAGGAGGGCTCTGTACGCCCCGGTTGCGGCGGGGCCCGGCGGGCGCGGGGCTGCGGCCCGCTGTCACGGGAGGCGTGGAGGCCGCCGTCGTGGCCGCGGCGCGACAGGAACTGGACCGTCGGGCGGGGGCGGCGACGGGGGCTCTAGCCGATGCCCCCGGCGCGGGCTAAACCAGCGGCCCGGGCGCGTCATTCGGAGTACCAAGTGAAGATTGCCGAACGCTGGTTCGTGATGGCGGGCGTCGGCCTGCTGGCCGCGATCGCGCTGGTGGGCATGATCGTGGCGATCTACGCCGCCTGGCTGTTCCACGCCCTGCCTGACGCCTCGGATCTGGCCGACTATCGGCCGGCGACGGCGACGCGCGTCTATGCCGGCGACGGCACCCTGATCGGCGAATTCTCGGACGAGCGGCGCATCTATGTGTCGTACGAGCAGATCCCCGAGGGGGTGGTGCAGGCCTTCCTCGCCGCCGAAGACCGCAATTTCTTCAGCCACGGCGGGGTCGACGTCTCGGGCCTGGGCCGGGCCATGTTCAAGAACGTGTTCAACGCCGCCACGGGCCGGCGGCTGGAGGGCGGCTCGACCATCACCCAGCAGGTCGCCAAGAACGTGCTGCTGACCAACGAGACCAGCGTCAACCGCAAGGTCAAGGAAGCCATCCTCGCCAACCGGCTGGAAGCGACCCTGACCAAGCCGCAGATTCTCGAGCTGTATCTGAACGAGATCTACCTCGGCTATCGCTCGTTCGGCGTGGCGGCCGCGGCCTACAACTATTTCGGCAAGTCGCTGGAGCAGCTGACCCCGGACGAGGCGGCCTTCCTGGCGGCCCTGCCCAAGGGGCCGAACAACTATCATCCCAAGCGCCATCCCGAAGCGGCCAAGGGTCGTCGTGACTGGGTGCTGGGCGAGATGGAGCAGAGCGGCTTCATTACCGAGGAAGAGCTGGCCACGGCGCTGGCCCGGCCGCTGACGACCCAGGACGCGCCGCGCCGGGCCCAGTACGCCGACGCCGACTTCTTCGTCGAGGAGGCCCGCCGCCGGGCCATCGCCCAGTTCGGGCGCGAGGAGATCAACCGCGGCGGCTATTATATGCGCACGACGCTGGACCCCGAGCTGCAGTCGGCGGCGCGCAACGCCCTGATGCGGGGACTCGAAAACTACGATCGCCGCCATGGCTGGCGCGGGCCGTGGGGCACGACCGACTTCGCCGCGGGCTGGCAGGAGGCGGCGCTGAAACAGACCCG
>NZ_JAVHLH010000329.1 GCF_031082345.1 Brevundimonas sp.
CGACAGCGCCGGCGGCGACACCGCCCCCGTGACCGGCCCGCAGTATCCGACCGCGCCGACCGGCCCGGTGGACGGCGGCAATCTGGGCGCGGCCGCGCCGGGTTCGGAACAGGACTTCGTCGTCAACGTCGGCGACCGCGTCTATTTCGACCTCGACAGCTATGAGGTCCGCCCCGACGCCTATCCGCGCCTCGACGCCCAGGTGGCGTGGCTGCAGCGCTATCCGCAGGTCACCGTCCGCATCGAGGGCAACGCCGACGAACGCGGCACCCGCGAATACAATCTCGCCCTCGGCGCCCGCCGCGCCGAGTCGGTGCGCACCTATCTGGTCAGCCGAGGCGTCTCGGCCGCCCGCATCGACACCATCAGCTACGGCAAGGAACGCCCGATCGCGGCCGGCTCCAACGAAGAGGCCTGGGCCCGCAACCGCAACGCCCACACCGCCATCGTCAGCGGCGCGACGCGCTGATCCAGCGCTGCGACAGACCATCGTGAGGGGCGGCCGGTCATCGGCCGCCCCTTTCCTTTTGACCGGTCCGGCCATGCCCGGCTAAATCCCGGCGGCACAGGCGGGGACGGACATGGTGGACATCGACGCGGCGGGCGGGGCAGCCTCGGCCGGCATTCTCGCGGGCGCCCTCGAGCGGCCGACCGGCCATGTCGGCGACGCCGAGGGGAACTGCACCGACTGCGGACAGCCCGTCGAGGGCAAATTCTGCTCCAACTGTGGCCAGCCGACCCACGTCCATCGCTCCCTGCTGCACCTCGGCGAAGAGATGCTGCACGGCGTGCTGCATTTCGACGCCCGCATCTGGCGCACCCTGCCGCTGCTGGCCTTCAACCCTGGCCGCCTGACCCGCGAATGGGTCCAGGGCCGGCGCACCCGCTACGTCTCGCCGCTGGCGATGTTCCTGTTCACCGTCTTCCTGATGTTTTTCGTGTTCAGCTTCTCCGGGGGGCTGGACCCGAACATGACCACGACGCTGACGCCCGCCGAACGGACAGAGTTGACGCAGAGCCTCCAGTCCGCCCGGGCCGAACTGGCCGAGGCCCGGCGGGCGGCGGACGCGGCGCCGGAGTCCGACGCCCTGAAACTGACCGAGCGGGCGCGGGCGACCAGCGTCGAGGTTCTGGAAACTCGTCTCGGCGTCGCCGACCCGACCGCCAGTCGCACGGACGGCCTGACCCCGGGCAGCTGGCAGGCCCAGATCCACGACGCCGTCGCCTCGGGCGACCTCAAGGTCAATATGGGCAACGGGGCGCTGAACGAGACGATCAAGAAGAAGCTGCTCAATCCCGACCTGGCGATCTACAAGATCCAGCAGACGGCCTATAAATTCAGCTTCCTGCTGATCCCCATCTCGATCCCCTTCGTGGCGCTGCTGTTCCTGTGGCGGCGGGGCTTCACCCTCTACGACCACGGCGTCTTCGTGCTCTATTCGCTGACCGCCATGTCGATCCTGATGATGGTGGTCTCGCTCCTCGGTCCGCTGTGGGTCGGCTTCGCCTTCCTGGGCGCGATGGCCTTCACCTTCGGCATCCCGGTCCACATGTACGCCCAGCTCAAGGGCGCCTACGACCTGTCGTGGGTCTCGGCGGCGTGGCGCACCCTCGTCCTGCTGCTGTTCTGCGTCTTCGCCTTCTCGCTCTTCCTGCTCGCCATCATCACGCTCGGACTCACGGGCTGACGCCTTGCGGCGGCCTCAAATCGGTGGGACGAAAACAATCATGCTCAAGCTGCCCCCCGCTCTCCGTTCGAAGAACGTCCTCGTCACCGTGCTGGGCGTCGCCCTCATCGCCGGCACGACCACGGTCGTGGCCCAGACCGCGCCCATGGAGCCGATCCAGTGGGACCGGCGCAGTCTGGAGCGGCTGGATCGCAACGTCCGCCGTCTCGAACGGGCCCTGACCCAGCGCAACGCCGCCGGCCAGCCCGTCATCATGGAGCCCGAGCCCGAGGTCGTCGCCCTGACCAGCCGGGTCACCATCATGGATCGCCGTCTGAACGATCTCGAGGCCACCCTGCAGCGGGTCAACGGCGATCTGGAGCGGCTGACCTTCCAGCTCGACGAGACGGTGCGCGACAACGCGGCCCTGACCACCCGCCTCCGCACCGCCGAGACCCGGCTCGGCGACATCGCCGCCGCGGCCGAACGCGAGGCCGAGCTGAACGCCCCGATCAGCTCGACCTCCCCGACCGGCGACGCCGTCCGCGATCTGGCCGCCGCCGCCCGGCTGGCGGCCTCCGACCCGGCGCTCGGCGACCGCGCCCTGCAGACCGTCGCCCTCGCCTGGCCCGACACGCCCCAGGCCCGCGAGGCCAACGCCCGCCTCGGCGACCTGCGCGTCTCGGCCGGCGACCAGGCCGGCGCGGTGGCCTTCTACGCCGCCGCCCTCGACGGCTGGCCGACCACCCCCTGGGCCGGCGCCACGGTGCTGGAGCTGGCCACGGCGCTGAACGCCACCGACCGCAAGACCCAGGCCTGCGCCGCGCTCGGGGAATTCGACCGCCGCTACGCCGAGGCCGGCAGCGCCGCCCTGCGCACCCGCGCCGGCGAGC
>NZ_JAVHLH010000032.1:0-4736 GCF_031082345.1 Brevundimonas sp.
CCGATACTGTGCTGCGATTCGGGGACCGGTCTGGTAGGCCCGGCGGCGCTTCTCCACAAGCGGCGCCGCGACCGGGGCGGGCGAGGGCAGGACGGCGCGGGTCATCACCGCCAGGAACAGCACCCACGGCAGGCCCTGGTGCGCCATCAATATGCTCTCCGACAGGCTCAGAACGAAGAAGGCGGCGAGGAAGCCCAGCGCCCACCAGCCCTCGCGCACGCCCTGGCCCATCGACCGGAACAGCGTGACCGCCGCCGTCGCCGCCATCAGCGTCCCGACCAGCACCGCCCCCGGCCAGCCCAGTTGCACCAGCAGGTCGATCCAGCCGTTGTGCGCGTTCGGCACCGGCCACTGGGTCTCCTTGCGCACCCAGTCGGCGGGCACAGACTCGCCCTCGCGGCCCCAGAAGGCGCCGTAGCCGTAGCCGGTCCACGGCCGGTCGGCGACCTTGCGCATCAGGGCGTCCCAGATCTCGGTGCGTCCGGTCAGCGATGGGTCCTTGCCCAGCGCCTCCAGCACCTCGACCGAGTGGGTCTCCCATAGCCACACCCCGAGGCCCGCCAGCACCACGGCCGCCCAGATCGCCGCCACGCTGAAGGCCGCCCCGCCGCGCCGCAGGGTCCAGAAGCCGCCGACGAAGGCCAGTCCCAGCACCAGGCACAGCAGCGACGTCTTGGACTGGGTCGCCAGCACCAGGACAGAGGACAGGAACAGGGCGAGGGCCGGCAGCAGCCGTCGCGGATCGGGCGAGGCGAGGCAGGCGGCCGAGGCCGTGGCCCCGATCACCATCACCGCCCCCATCTGGTTCTTCTCGTACCAGAGGCCGCGCCACAGGCCGGCGTTGTCGTACTGGTGCACGCCGATGGCGGGGAAGGCGAAGACCATCACCAGACTGCCGACCGCCATGATCAGGGTCGCGTGCATCAGCAGCCGCGGCAGGTGCGGCCCGCGGAACACCGCCCCCAGATACAGGGCGAAGCCGCCGGTGAGGGCCAGGGCGATGACCCGCCGCATGGTGGTGGCGAAATCGATCGACCAGTAGCGCGAGGCGAAGGCCAGTCCGATCAGCAGGGCCATGGCGATCATTGCCGGCCACGCCCGCCCCAGCCGGTCGATCCGGTAGAGCAGCAGCCCCGCGATCGCCGCATAGGCCGGCAGCCACACCAGCCGCAGGATCGGCGTCTCCTCCTGGGTCGGCGCGAACACCGGCCCGATCAGCGCCCCCGTCAGCATGGCGATGATGACGACGCAGATCGCCCGCTCCCACAGGCTGGGAGGGGTTTCGATCAGGACCGCCTCTGAACGGGATTCGCTCACCCGTGCAGGGTCGGCCAACGGGCTTAACGAAGGGTTGGGGATCAGGTCAGCGGCGATCTTGGCGGCCGTGCCTGAAACGGGCGACGAACACGTCCCGGCGCCGGACGACATAGCAGATGACATAGCCGTCGCGTCCGAACCTCACGCCCTTTTCTCGCCAGCCCCGTTCCGTCTCGGCGCCGATGAACGGATTCTCTTCGAGCAGGTCGAAGACGTGAAGTATGCGCGTCGTCGCTTTCCGCGCTGCTTGCGGCGACCGTTCGGTCAGCCATTCGATCTGCTCGGCCAGGTCGCGTTCGGCCCGCGCCGAAAGCGTCAGCGTCATTTGCGCTCGGCCAGCTTGCGCTCGAGATAGGCGACCAACTCTGGCCTGACTTCGCTCCACGGCCGTCCGACTTCATTCAGGTCGTAGTTGGCGGCGTTATCGTCGCGCGGATCGCCGCCTTCGGGCCATTCGAAGTCGTCGTAGTCGAACAACCGGCTATCGAGGACCGCGGCGGCCAGCACCTCCTGCGGGGCGCCGCCATCCCTGGCCATTCGAGCAAACCGCGACTGCATGGGCTCCGCCAATTCGACGACCGGGCCATCAGGGGCCTCCGGCGTCGTGTGCGGATCATACCCATCGCCCTCGTCGGCCGCGCCCGCCCAGACGCGGGCCGGCTCATCGACTCCGTGCGGGGCGCGGTTCGGGTCCGGACCGACCTCGTCGCGCACCCACGCCTCCAGCATCATTCCGGCCATGCGCCCGGGCGTTACGCCCGCAGCGCGCGCCGCTTCGGTCAGCTTTCGTAGCGAGTAATCGCTGAGCTTGAGGATGAAGTGCGCCATGTCCGCCAGTGTCGCACGGCGCCGGTGACGGGGCCAGAGATTGCAACCTATAGTGATGCGCGCCGCCGCATACCCGCCGCGGCTCAGAACCCCGCCAGCGCCCCGTCGATCCGGCGCAGGTCCTCCGGCCGGTCCTTCCGGCTCAGCTTCAGGGCCTCGCCGTCGCGCGTGATCGTCGTGCAGCGCAGGTCGTTGAGGGCCCGGTCGATCTCGGCCCGCCGTGCGTCGTCATAGGGCTCCTCGCCGGCCCAGTGTTCGCACATCTCGGCCCGCTCGACGAACCGTGTCACCGCGTCGTCGCTGTACGAGGCGGTCGCACATCCCGACACGGCGAGGGCCGACGCCAGAACCAGCTTCCGCATCACGCCTTCTCCACGAACGTATCGATCACCTTCTTCTCCCCCGCCTTCTCGAAATCGATCAGCAGCTTGTTGCCCTCGATGGCCCGCACCGCCCCGTAGCCGAACTTCTGGTGGAACACCCGCTGGCCCAGGGCCCAGTCGCCGCTCGACTTCGGGTCCGCCGTGGCGACCAGCCGTCCATCCCCCTCGATCAGCGTGTGCCGCGCCGGCCGCGCCGCCGGCGACCGTCCGGCCGTGAACGACTGCGCCCGCTTCCAGCCCGGCGAGGAATAGCCGGACCCGAAGGTCGGCATTTCGTCCCAGCGGCTCTTGGCCTCCTTCATGCCCGACGACACGCCGTAGTAGCCGGTGTCGCTCTCCGCCTCGACGTGATCGATCGGCAGTTCGTCGACGAACCGGCTCGGCAGCTGCGAGGTCCAGCGGCCGTAGACCAGCCGGTTGGCCGCGAACGAGATGCGGGCGTCCTGCTTGGCCCGGGTGACGCCGACATAGGCGAGGCGGCGTTCCTCCTCGAGGCCCTTTTCGCCCTTCTCGTCGATGCTGCGCTGGCTGGGGAAGACGCCTTCCTCCCAGCCCGGCAGGAACACCAGCGGAAACTCCAGCCCCTTGGCCCCGTGCAGGGTCATGATCTGCACCGCGTCGTCGGACCCGCCCCGGTCCAGATCCATGACCAGCGAGACGTGCTCCAGATAGGCGGGCAGGGTCTCGAATTGCTGCATCGACTGCGTCAGCTCCTTCAGGTTGTCGAGCCGCGTCTGCCCCGTCGCCCGGTCGGCCTTCTGCATGTCGGTGTAGCCGCTCTCCTCCAGCACGGCCTCGGTCAGCTCCCAGTGGGTCGTGGTCTGGGCCAGCGCCCGCCAGCGGTCGATGTCGCGCACGAAGTTGCTCAGCGCCGTCCGCGTCCGCGCCTGAAGTTCGTCCGAGGTGATCAGGTCGCGCACCGCGCTCATCGCCGAGCGGTTCGACAGCCGCGCGATCTGCAGCACCTTCTGCACGCTCGTATCGCCGATGCCGCGCTTGGGCACGTTGACGATGCGCTCGAAGGCGAGGTCGTCGTCCTCGCTCAGGATCAGGCGCAGATAGGCGTGGGCGTCGCGGATCTCGGGCCGTTCGAAGAAGCGCGGCCCGCCGATCACCGTGTAGGGCACGGCCAGCATCACGAACCGTTCCTCGAACGCCCGCATCTGGAACGAGGCCCGGACCAGCACCGCCATGTCCTTGTAGGCCATGCCCTGACGTCGCGCCGTCTCGATCTCGTCGGCGATCAGCCGGGCCTCGGCCTCGCCGTCCCAGACCCCGCGCACCTTGACCTTGTCGCCGCTCAGATCCTCGGTCCACAGCGTCTTGCCCAGCCGGTCCCGGTTGGCCGCGATCAGGCCCGAGGCCGCCCCCAGGATATGCTGGGTCGACCGATAGTTGCGCTCCAGCCGGATGACCTTCGCCCCCGGGAAATCCCGCTCGAAGCGCAGGATGTTGTCCACCTCGGCCCCGCGCCAGCCATAGATCGACTGGTCGTCGTCGCCGACGCAGCAGACATTGCCGGTCGAGGACGTCAGCAGCCGCAGCCACAGATACTGGGCCACGTTGGTGTCCTGGTATTCGTCGACCAGGATGTAGCGGAACCGCCGCCGGTATTCCTCAGCGATATCCGCGTGCTGCGACAGGATCGTCAGATTGTGCAGCAGCAGGTCGCCGAAGTCGCAGGCGTTCAGACTGGCCAGCCGCGCCTGATAGGCGGCGTACAGCGCATGTCCCTTGCCGTTGGCGAAATCCTCGCTCGACGGCAGTTTCTCGGGCGTCCAGCCGCGGTTCTTCCAATGGTCGATCAACCCGCTCAGCGATCGCGGCGTCCAGCGCTTGGTGTCGAGATTGGCCGCCTCCAGCAGCTGTTTGCAGACCCGCTCCTGGTCGTCGGTGTCGAGGATGGTGAAGGTCGATTTCAGCCCCACCAGCTCGGCGTGCCGCCGCAGGATCTGCGCCGCCACGCTGTGGAAGGTGCCCAGCCACCGCAGCCCCTCGGCCGACGGCCCGATCAGATGGGTGATCCGCTCGCGCATCTCGCGCGCGGCCTTGTTGGTGAAGGTGACGGCCAGCAGTTCCCACGGCCGCGCCCGGCCCGTCGCCAGGATGTGGGCCAGCCGGGTGGTCAGCACCCGCGTCTTGCCAGTCCCCGCGCCGGCCAGCACCAGCACCGGCCCGTCCACCGTCTCGACCGCCTCGCGCTGTTCG
>NZ_JAVHLH010000032.1:4746-16826 GCF_031082345.1 Brevundimonas sp.
GGTTCAGCCCGGCAAGATAATCGGGCGCGCCGGACGGCTGGACGCCCCCGGGGCCGCGCGAGCGGGCGAGATCGGAAATGCGGGGGGCGGGGGCTTCAGGCAGACTCATCGCGGGAACATAAGGGGCACGGCCGGCGATGTCAGCGTCCGCGTCGCCGGCCCGTCAGGGAACCGTGAAGCCTGACCGTCGTTCCGGTTGCCGACAGTGGGTTCAAGGGAAGGACAGCCATGGCTGAGAACAACAACAATACGGGCGGGGGGAGCGGCAACACCGGCCTCGCCTTCATCGTCGGGGCGATCGTGGTCGTGCTGGCCGTGGTGGCGTATTTCGTCTTCGCCCGCGGCGGCGCGCCCGAAACCAAACAGATCGACGTCGATGTCGATCTGCCCGAGGTCTCGGCCCCGGCGGTTCCCGGCACGGAGGGCTGATCGATGACCGATCCCAACGCGCCTCCGCCCCGCGAGCCTGACGACCGGCCCGAGGTGGTGCATCACACCACCATCAACAATCCCCCGTCCGGCGGAGGAGGCGGCGGCTCCGGCTGGATCGGCTTCCTGGTCGGCGGCCTGCTGGTGGTGCTGGTCATCATCGCCATCGTGATGTTCTCGAACGGCGGCCTGGACCGGGCGACGGACACCAACGTCGACCTCGACGTCGACCTGCCGGCGCCCTCAATGCCCGAGGCCCCCGAGATGCCGGACCTGCCGGAGCTGCCGCCGATCGAGCCGCCCACGGCGCCCGATCCGGATCCCGCTCCGGCCAACTGAACGCCTACTTCAGGCGGTAGCTGATCGTGGTCACGACCCGGACCCTCTGGTCCGGGGACTGGCTGGCGTCGCCATACCCCTCGCGCGGCAGGATCTCGAACGAGCCCTGGGTCGCCCGCTGGATCGGACCCAGGGGCGCGCCGGAATCTTCGGCGAACTGGGCCGCGCCGGTGCGGGCGGACGCCGTCGCCTCGGCGATCATGGTCGGCCGCACCTCGTTCAGGCCGGTGAAGATATAGGACGGCCCGCTGAAGTCCTGCAGCACCACGCCCTGACGGACGAGGTCGTTCATGGCCCGCGTCGTCGCCTGCACCCGCGCCACGTCCGTGGTCCGCACGATCACGGTCTGGGCCAGGATGAAGCGCGGGCCGCCGTCCTGGCTGCCGTATTCCCGCGACCGTCTGTCGGCGACCTCCAGCCGGCCCAGGGTCACGGTGTCGGCGGGATAGCCCTGCGCCGCCAGAAATCGCCTCACGATGACCAGATGGGCGTCGATCTGCGCCTGCACCTCCGACAACACCTCGCCGGAGGCCGTGAACCGCAGCGGCAGCACCGCCAGGTCGGCCTGCACGTCGCGCTCGGCCAGGCCGCGCACGGTCACCGACCGGTCGCCAATCCTCGCATTGACGACGCCCTGGCCGATCAGGCCTCCGGCCCCGATCAGGCCGACGGCCAGCAATCCGCCCACGACGGCGGCGGGGATCAGTTTGTTGTCGACCATGATGCGCTCTCCGGGGCGGAGGATGCGCCAACCTTGGCCGCTGTCAATCGGCGGAGTCCTGTTCGGCGAACGAACGGTCGCCGCTCGCCCAGGCCAACGCCAGCAACCGGCAGGCCGAGGCCAGCGGCGTGCGGCCGCGCCGCTCGTCGATCCGCTTCATCAACCCGGCCTGGCTCAGCGCCGTGGCGGCCGCGATCTCGTCCAGCACCGCCCAGAACTGCGGTTCCAGGGCCACCGAGGTGGCGTGGCCGGACAGGGTGACGGAGCGTTTCCTGAGCATGCGGCCAGCCTAGCCGAGGGGCCGCTGTCCGGCGAGCCGCGCCGGTTCATGATCGGCGTTCACCTTCGCCGCGGAACGCGCTATGTTGCGGCCGCGCCCCCTCGCAGGACCGCCGCATGACCGCCACCGCCGATTTCGACCTCTCCGATCGCTTCCGGCCCCAGCGGCTGGAGCCGCTGACCGCGCTGCGGGCCTTTCGAAGGCTCGTCCGCAACAAGGAGGACACCGCCCAGGTGTTCGAGATCATGCGCGCCCTGTCGGGCCGCTCGATCGCCCGCGGCTACAATCGCATGCTCGGCACCATGGAGGGCGGCCGTCAGGCCTTCCTGCGCGAGGAGCTGGCGCACAGGCTCGACGATCCGGTCTGGCTGGCCCGGTTCGAGCCCGGCACGGTCGGCGCCGCCTACCGCGACTTCCGCGAGGCGCGCGGCTTCACCGCCGAGGGCCTGGCGGCGGAGTCCCGCAAGGTCGCGCCCCTGGCGGACGCGCCTCATCCGGTTCTCTGGTATTCCCGGCGCCTGCGCGACGTGCACGACATCTGGCACGTCCTGACCGGCTACCAGACCGACGCCCTGGGCGAGGCCTGCGTGGTCGCCTTCTCCCATGCCCAGACCGGCAATTTCGGCTTCGCCTTCATCGGCTGGGGCGCCGCCCGCGAGATCCAGCGCGAGAACCCCTCCATCCCGGCCCGGCGGGCCGTGCTTCAGGCGTGGCGAATCGGGCGCGCCACGCGATGGCTGCCCGCGCTCGACTACGAGGCGCTGTTCGCCGAGCCGCTCGAGACAGCCCGGGCCCGGCTCGGCCTGCGGACGCCGACCATCTATCAGGCGGTCCCGGCGGAGGCCCGCGCGGCGCTCAAGCTGAGGGCCTGACCGCGCGTTTCGGACGCCATAAGCCCTGCTTGTGACGTAGCGCGCATTCCTCGGCTTGCGCCCGGTCCCCCGCTCATCCACTTGGCGAGGATGACCGCGCCCTCCGAGTCCCTCGCACCGCCGCCGACCGGCCTGTCGCGCGCCACCCTGTGGGCGATCGGCGGCGTCGCCCTGTGCGCGACCATCTGGGGCACCACCTGGTACGCCATCACCCTCCAGCTCGGCCAGGTCGCGCCGCTGGCCTCCATCGTCTGGCGCTTCGGTCTGGCGGCGATCCTGCTGTTCGTCGGCTGTCTGTTGACGCGCCGATCGCTGAAGCTGTCGCTGACCCAGCATCTGGCGGCGGCGGGGCAGGGGGTGTTCGCCTTCTCGATCAGCTACAGCTTCACCTACGCGGCCGAGGGGCGGATCGCCTCGGCCGTGGTCGCTGTGATCTTCGCGGCCCTGGCCTTCCTCAACCTGATCCTGTTCCGGGTCGCGGCGCGCCAGCGGGCCGCGCTGGCCTCCTGGGGTGGGGCGGCGCTCGGCGTGGTCGGCGTCGCGGTGCTGTCGGGCTCGGAAGTGCTCGGCGCCGGGCTGGACGCCGCCAGCGCCACGGGCGTCGGCTTCGCCGTCACGGCCGTGATCGCCGCCGCCTTCGGCAATTTCTTCGCCTGGAAGGGCCAGGTGGCGGGGTCGGCGGTGATCCCGTCCACCGCCTGGGCCATGGCCTGGGGCGCCGGCCTGCTGGCCCTCTACGGCCTGGCGACGGGGGTCGAGTGGTCGATCGAGCCCAGCTTCACCTACCTCGGGTCGCTGCTCTACCTGTCGGTGTTCGGCTCGGTGATCGCCTTCGTGGTCTATTTCAGCATCGCCCGCGCCCGCGGCTACGCCCTGGCCAGCTACATCTCGGCCCTGACCCCGCCCATCGCCATGCTGGTCTCGGTCCTGTTCGAGGACGCCCGTTTCGGCTGGCTGGCGCTGGCCGGCCTCGGCCTGGTGCTGGCCGGACAGGTGCTGCTGATCCGCGCGCCCAAGGTCTCCGCGGTCTGACCGGACGGGCGCCGGCGGCCTCAGTCCTCCAGCTTGGAGCCGTCCAGCAGCCGGTCGGCGCGGGCCTTCTCCTTGTCGGCCCTGGTCCGCTCCGCCTTTGAGCGGCCGTGCGTCGCCCGTTTGGCGGCGGCGGCGGTCTTCGCCTCGGCCCGGGCCCGCTCCTTGCGCACCCGGTTCAGGTTCACGACCTCGCCCATGACGCCTCCGTTATGCAACCGGCCCCGCGGCCGAGGGGTTTTCCCGACACCTCGAACCATCAGGAAGGCCCCATGGTAGACCTCTCGCTGCTCCGCGAAAGCCTTGAAGTCGTCGGCTCCGACGGCGGCCATGTCGGTCGCGTCGACCGCGTCCACGGCGATCAGATCGAACTGGCCAGGCTGGACCTCGGCTCCGGCTTCAAACACCACCTGATCCCGACCAGCTGGATCGCCCACGTCGACGCCCACGTGCACCTCAATGTGACGAAGGACGAGGCCAGGGCCCGCTGGACGGAGAAGGCCTGAGGCGTCCGGGCCGTCACCTTTCTCCTCGACCGCCGGCACGGTGGAGCTTAAGGCTGATGGGCGCAGCTTTGCTGCTGGGGACTGTAAATATGATCAAACAACTGGTTCTGGCCGCCGCGGCGGCCGCCCTTCTGGCCGCCTGCGGCTCTTCGGAAGACACGGCCGCGCCCGCGCCGGACGCTGAGGCCACCGAGGCCGCCGGCGTCGCCGAGGTCAAGTTCAACCTCGAAAACGCCACCAGCTACACCCTGACCCACCTCTACCTGTCGCCCGCCGCCAGCGACGACTGGGACAATGACATCCTCGGCGAGGAGACCGTGGCCGCCGGCGAGACGGCCGAGGTGTCGATCGACGACGGGGTCGAGAGCTGCATGTACGACCTCCGCGCCGACTTCGACGACGGCGACGCCATCGACGTCCGCGGCGTCGACGTCTGCAAGATCGAAGGCACGACCGTCACCATCTCGGAGTAATTCCGTACCCGGACGAAAGAGGGCCGCCCCGGATGCCCGGGGCGGCCCTTCTTGTTGTGCGTTGCGGGGTCCGTATCCTCACCCCGGCGAGATCATCTTCTCCGGCCGCACCCATTCGTCGAACTCCTCGTTCGTCAGATAGCCGCCGCCGACGGCCTCTTCGCGCAGGGTCGTTCCGTTCTTGTGCGCCGTCTTGGCGATCCTGGCGCAGGCGTCGTAGCCCAGCTTGCCGTTCAGCGCCGTGACCAGCATCAGGCTGTTCTCGAGGCCGCGTTTGATGTTGTCCTCGCGGGGCTCGATCCCGACCACGCAGTTGTCGGTAAAGCTCACTGCCGCATCGGCCATCAGTCGGACCGACTGCAGGAAGTTGTAGGCCATCACCGGGTTGAACACGTTCAGCTCGAAATGCCCCTGCGAGCCGGCGAACGTCACCGCCGCGTGGTTGCCGAACACCTGCACGCACACCTGCGTCAGCGCCTCCGACTGGGTCGGATTGACCTTGCCCGGCATGATCGAGCTGCCCGGCTCGTTCTCCGGCAGGGCCAGCTCGCCCAGTCCCGAGCGCGGGCCCGAGCCGAGGAAGCGGATGTCGTTGGCGATCTTGAACAGCGAGGCGGCCACCGTGTTGATGGCCCCGTGGCTGAACACCATGGCGTCATGCGCGGCCAGCGCCTCGAACTTGTTCGGCGCGGTCGTGAACGGCAGGCCGGTGATGGCGGCGATCTTCTCCGCCACCATCTCGGCGAAGCCGACCGGCGCGTTCAGCCCGGTGCCGACGGCCGTGCCGCCCTGGGCCAGCTCCATCAGCCTGGGCAGGGTCTGTTCGATCCGCTCGATGCCCATCGCCACCTGATGCGCATAGCCGCCGAACTCCTGGCCCAGCGTCAGCGGCGTCGCGTCCTGGGTATGCGTCCGGCCGATCTTGATGATGCCCTGCCAGGCGTCCGACTTGGCCTTCAGCGCCGCGTGCAGATGCTTCAGCGCCGGGATCAGCGTCTTCACCACCTGTTCGGCGCAGGCCACGTGCATGGCCGTCGGATAGGTGTCGTTCGACGACTGGCTCATGTTGACGTGGTCGTTGGGATGGACCGGCTTCTTGGAGCCCATCTCGCCGCCCAGCATCTCGATGGCCCGGTTCGAGATCACCTCGTTGGCGTTCATGTTCGACTGGGTGCCCGAGCCGGTCTGCCACACCACCAGCGGGAAATGGTCGTTCAGCTTGCCTTCGATGACCTCGTTGGCCGCCTTGACGATGGTCTCGCCCAGCTTCGGGTCCAGCTTGCCCAGCGCCATATTGGTCTCGGCCGCGGCCCGCTTGACGATGCCCAGCGCCCGCACGATCGGCAGCGGCTGCGTCTCCTCGCCGATCCTGAAATTGCCCAGCGACCGCTGCGCCTGCGCCCCCCAGTAGCGGTCGGCGGCGACCTCGATCGGGCCGAAGGTGTCGGTTTCGGTGCGGTGTTTGCTCATGGCGCGAGGCTCTTCAGGCGTGGCGGGAGGATGCGCGGCGGTGTAGCACGGGCAGGCGAGGGGACAAGGCGGAGGAGCCGGCGATGCGGACCATGATGATGACGGCGGCATTGGCCCTCTCGGCCTGCGCCACCACCGCCGACGGCGCCGACAAGCCGCGCGTGGCGCTCGAGACCGACGCCGGCCGCATGGTCCTCGAACTGGAGCTGGAGCGCGCGCCCCTGACCGTCTGCAACTTCCTCAGCTACGTCACCGACGGCGACTATGAGGCCGGGTCGTTCTTCCGCACCGTGATCAGCGAAACCAACGACAATCCCAATCCCATCGACGTCATCCAGGCCGCCACCCCGCGCGGCTCGGACGACGACCTGCGCCCGCCGATCCCGCTGGAGCGCACCCGCGACACCGGCCTCGCCCACACGGCGGGGGCCATCTCCATGGCCCGGGACGGCCCCGACACCGCCACCTCCAGCTTCTTCATCGTCACCCAGGCTGCGCCCAGCCTCGACTTCGGCGGCGGTCGCAATCCGGACGGCCAGGGCTTCGCCGTCTTCGGCCGCCTCGTAGAGGGCCTCGACGTCGCGCGCCGCATCCAGCTGTCGCCCGCCGACGATCAGGAGCAGCTGACCCCGCCCGTGATGATCCGCACGGCGACCCTGATCGGCGAGGTCCCGCCCGAGTGCCGCCCTTGACGGCGGGCTGGATCGGCACGGGCAAGGTCCGCCTGCGCGAGGTGGGCGACGCCGTCGAGATCACCATCGACGGCCTGACGACCCAGTCGAGATACTACAAGCCGCTGGTCTATGAGTTCATGCGCAAGGAGTGGGCCTCGCGCCCCTCCTGGGGCGATTTCGTCGTCGAGATCCGCATGGAGCACATCGGCGACCCGCCGCACATCGACCTCGACAACCTCGCCAAGGCCCTGCTCGACGCTATCAAGGGCTATCTGTTCCACGACGACGCCCAGGTCGCCCGCCTGCTGGTCGAACGCCACGAGGGCGAGCGCGAACGGATCACGATCCGGGTGTTCCCGCGTCGCTAGGTCCCTCTCCCGATGGGAGAGGGTGAAGGTCGCCTGTCGGGGACGGCTTCGCCGCTGCGCGCAGCCGACCCTGACCCGACGGGGCTCCGCCCCGCCACCGTCTCTCATCGGGTGCAGAATCAGCGATCAGGCCCCCGGTTCTGCACTGACGGGCCGAAAGGGAGCGTTGGGGCCGTCCGCTGGTTGTCAGGCGTTCGTCCAATGCGGCGTTCGCTCTTGCTTCAACCTACACAGCACGGCTCGACCGCCGGGAGTGTCAACGGCGCCCCGCCCTTTTGGATGGGGGCGCTGCCATGAGGCTTACCAACTGACGTTCAGCTTGACGCCGATCTGGTTGTCCTGGAGGCGTTCGCTGAACAGACCACGGTATCCGGCGGAGACGGTGACGCCCTCGCTGACCCCGACCTCCAGGCCGAAGTTCGCGAGTCCGGCCAGCGGCGGGGTTTCGGCCCCCTCGACGGTGAAGGCGCCGAAGCCCGTGGGCGCGCCCGAGAAGCGCATGTCGCCGATCGCCTGACGGTCGCCGGTTATGGCGAGGACGCCGGCTCCGGCGTAAATCCGGAAGCTCTGGCCGTTGACCCGATAGTCCTGCGTCCCGCGGGCGCCGAGCTGGAGGGTCTGCCAGCTACGCTCCTGACCCGAGACGTGGAGCGACAGGCCGCCCGCACCCGTTTCGGTATAGCCGTCGGCCGAGGCGTTGGACGCCGTGCCGACAGCGCCCAAGGCGATCCTCGTATTGTCGTTTATCAGGAAGCGGCGCGCCACGCTGGCCGAGAGCGCCTGGCCCTCGATATGGGTGTCGCCGATGGCCTGACCGCTGAAGGCGCCGACCGTGATGCCGCGACGGGTGTCCAGATCGCCGCCGTAGAAGGAGGCCATCAGGTCCGCGGCCCAGACGCCGTCGTCGAAGGCGGCGTAGCCGGCTGCATGCGACAGATCGCTCTCGTAGTGACCGTCACGCGCGACAACATCGCCTTCCAGACGGGTGACCCCGCCGGCCGCGCCGATGCTCATGGAGCCTTTGCGCAGGCCGTAGCCGCCGGCGAAGCCGTTCAGCGTGCTTTCGACCGTGGCCTGGCCCGGCTTGCCTTCCAGCATCTGGTCGCCGGTGTAGGCCGAAACCCAGCCGCCCGCGCCGCGGTTCGTCGAAGCCGATGGATCGAAGGCGCCGAGGACGTCGCCCAGACGATCGGCCGTATTGTCGCGGCCCCCGACGAAGCTCATCCGGTCGACGAAGTTCAGGGCCTCGCCGCCGTCGTTCCGGCCGTTCAGTCCGCCGTCGCGAACGGCGGTAATGAAGACGTCGTTGGCGCTGAATATCGAGGTGGTCACGTCCGCCAGCGATTCGCCGCTGATGCTGTCGAAGGCCGCAGCCCGCTGCGCGTCGTTCAGGCCGGCGATCAGACTCAGGATGGCGACCCAGTCGTCCGACGCCGCCAGCTGGCCGCCCGACAGGGCCTGACCGACCGAGCGTTGGTTCGCCGTCCCGGTCGCGCCCGGATCGAAGTTGGTCAGCTTGCGCAGTTCCAGCACAGCCGCGTTCGGGCTCAGGTCGTAGCGGACCCGCCAGAACAGGCCGGGCTGGGCCGCCGCGGTGAAGGTTCCGCCGTTGGCGAAGGTCCCCACCAGATTGTCGGCCTGCAGGAACAGGTAGCGGGTGGAGAAGTCGAAATCCGTCGCCGCCGGGCCCTGGAAGGTCGGGGCCAGAAGGCCGCCGGTCAGGGTCGCCGTGCCGTTGACACGCAGCTGGTCGATCAGGTTGCCGCCGGCCGTACCCAGCACGTCGATGGCGAGCGTGCTGCCGTTCAGCGTCAGGCTGCCGGCGATGAAGCCGCCGATGCCGTTCTGCACGCCGGCCAGTCCGGGCGACAGGATCGCGCCGTTGGAGACTGTCAGGGCGCCGCCGATGGTGCCTGCTCCGGTCACGCTGCCGCCCGAGACCGAAAGGCCCCCGGTGGTCGTGCCCAGGAAGCGCAGCTCGCCGCCGGTGTTGCTGATCGAGGCGATGGTGTGATCGCCCGCCAAGGTGAACAGACCGCCGGTGTGAACCAACTGGCCCGAGCCGGACAGGCGTCCGCCGAAGCCGGATTCGACGCCGCCGAAGGTCAGGTGGCCGGCGCCGACGTCGACGTCGCCCGTCCCGAACAGGGCGCCGATCGTTTCGTCGCTCAGCAGCGCCAGGGTCCCGCCAAGGGCGATGTCCACAAACGCCGCGTCGTTTATCGCGGAGCCGCCCGAAGCAGTGAGGACGCCGGCGTTCACGGTCCAGCCGGCCGTCGATGCGTCCGCACCTGTCAGCACCCATATCCCCGCGCCGTTCTTGACGCGGCTTTCGAAGTTGAGGACCGAACCGATGTCGATCGAACCGGTTCCGGCGCCGTCCAGCGCGAAGACGTCCGCATCCGCGCCGCCGTCGATCTGGCCGCTGACGGAACCGCCGGTCATCAGGGTGACCAGGTCTGCGCCAGCGCCGGCGTCGGCCGAGCCGGTCAGTCCGCCGGCCAGCGTCAGGGCATCCGCGCCCGCGCCCAGCAGGACCGAGCCACTCGTCGCCGAACCCGCCTGCAGCCAGACCGTATCGGCCTGGCCACCCAGCGTGATTGCCGTTCCGCCCCAGCCCGTGATCGAACCCGAACTGATGAGGTTCAGCACCTGGGTGGCTGTGGAGGCATCGACGCCCGTCGCGCCGGAGATCGAGCCGGTATTGGTCAGACTGCCGCCAGTACCGAACCGGATGCCACTCATGAGGCCCTGGATCGAACCGGCGTTGGTGATGGTTCCGATGCCCGAACCGCTAACAACGCCGTGCCCGCCGTCGGTCGTGATCAGCCCGCCCGCGCGGTTGATCAAGACGCCACCGTCGTTCAGCGTGAGAGCTGACCGCGTAATCTCACTAAAAAATCCGCTGTGGCCGCCGATGATCGTCCCGCTGTTGTCGACCGAGGAGCCCGCTCCGGACAGGAAGACGGCGTGAAGTGAGCCGGTAATGGTGCCGCCGGCCGCGTTAAGGACCGAAGCGCCGATCGCGTTGATCCCCTCACCGGTTTGGGAGTCGATACGACCGCCGTTCAGGTTGGTGACCGTGCCGCCGCCGATGAGGCGCACGCCGCTATTGGCGGCGCCGCCGAAGACATGGTCGTCGTCACCGCCGTAGATGTTGCCGGAATTGGTGACCGACACGCCGGTCGCAAGACCCTGAACGCCGACTCCGTTCCTGGACGAGACCCCTCCGCCGGCCGCAACCGTCAGTGAGCCATTGAGACCGACGGTCACTGCGGAGCCTCTGTTCACCCTGACAAGCGAGACCGTGGCATGACTCCCCGCGTCGACGTCGACGCCACCAGCAGTGGTGATCTCGCCGCTCAGGGTCGCGGTCCCGCGAACGATGACGTGGCCGGCTCCGCGGACGCCGTTGCGGAAGTCGTGGTTGTCGCTGCGCGCGAAGATCAGCGAGGTGCCGCTCGCCAGGTTCACGGAGCCCAGGATTGAACCGGCCGATGCGCCGTCGCCGATCTGCAGCGAGCCGGCGCTGACGGTGGTGCCGCCGATGTAGGTGCTGTCGCCCGCGAGGATCAGCGTGCCGGAGCCGCGTTTGGTCAGTCCTCTGGTGCCATACAGCGCAGAGGCAATGGTCGCCGTCCACCCGAAGCTGGCTCCCGTGCCGTCGCCGACGCGGACGGCCGCGCCGGCGTCGAGCGCGTCGCCCTCGATCCGGTAGCCGTCGGCTGCGAACTGCATGCCAATGACGCCCACCGCGCCGAGGCTGTTGTCGACTCGCACAGTACCGCTGGCGCCCTGGAAGATGGCGAAACCAGGCGGAGACAGGGAGCCGTTAGAAAGACCTGTGGCGTCGGTCCAATTTGAGCCTGTGACCGCCCAGACGCCCGAGCCGCCATTGATCACGCCGTTGTTATGGTTGCTGACGTTTCCGCCGTCCCAGTACTGCCGCTCTCCCGGGGGTGGGGTCTGGGCCAGCGCCGGGCAGACCGTCAGCGACGCCGCGATCAGCGCCGTTGAACGCATCAGGCCGATCCGCGTCCTGTAGGGAGGGGCGCTGTCCGCTTTCGAATCTGCAGAATCCTGTGCGTTCGCGGCGGGACGAGTGGTGGAAACCGGCATCTGGATTCACCCGCTATGGCCGACCGTCGCCAGCCTGCAACAACCCACGCGGGGCGAGCGCCCGCCACCAGCCATCAAAGCGGCGGCAACAACGACGCTACGCCCAAGGATCCACTTTGCATAGCAACGGTTGTCCACGACTTCGCGGGCATCTCTAGGATGCGCCCATTTATGGGTCTTTGAGGCTGGTGCTGACAGCCGACCTTTCAGAAAGTGGCCTGAGGGCAAGGAGCGGTCGTTTTGATGAAGCAGCGCCGATGTCCGCAACGGGCCGGGAGCAGACATGACGTCCCTGGAGCGGACCGTCTGCACCCCATGCGGAGTTCTCCGCCTCGAGTTTGCGTCGAGTCTTCAGTCGCCCTTCACCCGCTCATACCGCAGCACCCCGACCACCCCGCCGCCGCCGTCGCTGGGGTGGTTGACCCCGTCGTTGATCAGCACCTCGGCGAAGTCGAACGGGCTCACGCCCTCCAGACAGGCCGCGTTGACGCCGTATTCGTTCGGGTTCGAGCGCCGCCGGTGGTGCGTATAGATCCCGCATTTCGAGCAGAAGAAATGCCGCGCCGCGCCGGTGTTGAACCGGTATTCCGTCAGCGCCTCCGCCCCCTCCAGCACCTCGACCCCGCCCAGCCCGGCGGTCACCGCCACCGCCCCGCGCATCCGGCACAGCGAACAGTCGCAGCGCCGCGCGCTGGCCAGCCCGTCGCTCAACCGCACCCGCAGCCGCACCGTCCCGCAGTGGCAGGCGGCGGGCGTCCAGCCGTCCTCGTCCACGGTCAGGCTCATCGTTCAAACCGCAG
>NZ_JAVHLH010000330.1 GCF_031082345.1 Brevundimonas sp.
GCCCGGAAGTCAACGGCTACGCCGTTCGCCCTGCGCGTCGGCCGAGAGGCCGCCGCTCCGGTGACTGCCGGGCGCCCACCTGTGCCCCGAAGCTCCATAGCCGGTCGCTGGGACCGGCCCCACGGAGGTCATCATGTCCGAATCCACCACTCCCACTTCGACGTCGGCCGGGCTTGCGAGCACAGAACGGTATTACGGCCCCGGCGACGCGAACGGGCGCTACCTCGTTCTCGTCGTCGACGAAATCGTCGGCGAGGAGGAGGCCTACCGGACCTCGGATCTCGCGGTCGCTGCCGCCGAGTTTGACCGCTGCCAGGCTCACCACCCCTATGTCACCGCCGTATCGATCTACGACACTGTCGAGGCCCAGACCCGCAAGATCTGGCAACGAAACCCTGACGTCACCCCGCAAACAGCCTTGGCTCGCTGTCCCTGCTGACCCCGGGGGGCTTCGGCCCCCCTTTTTGTCCCCGCTCCGTCGGGGCGGCGCCGACCGCAGCCTGACGGCGCGGTGACCCGGCGACTGACAGGGCAGGGGGCGCTCCCGGGCTTGGCGACCAGCTGGCCTTCGGCCTCGCGGTCGCTTGCGCCTGGTCACGTCCAACGCATGTGCCGGCGACGGCCTCGCTTCGCGCGCCCCTCCCTATGGGTCGAGGCGACGGCCTGCCGGAAGGGGAAGGTGGCGGCTGGGTCGGCCGATCCTAACGCAAGGACACCGCCGGTTATCCCGTCAACGGCTTCGCCGTTCCCCTCGCAAGCGGCTCGGTGACGGGCCGGCACCTCATGTTCGGAAGGTCCCATCACAGCCCATCCCGGGCCGTCCAGATGGAGACCGTCATGCAAGTTCAATCCGCATCCGCAACCAACCAGGCCGCTCGCCTCGCGCAGCTCGACGCGGTCCTGGCAGAGGACGAGGACACCGCCTTCTGCGTCCCCGCGCAGCGGGGTCGCTCCAGTTCGCTGTCGGCGCCTGAGATCCGGAAGGAAGCGGCCAAGCGGCTCGCGGCAAACCTGCCCGCCGAAGAAACCGCCCGGATCGAGGTCGCCCGGGCCGCCTTGGCGGCGGCCCATGCCGCCATCCTCGCCGAAGACGAGGACGGCTACGAGCTGGCCGTTCAGCAATACGACGCAGTCATCTACGCCCTCACCGGCTTCAGTTTCTTCGCCAGCGAGGTCGATACCGGCGGAGGTCAGCGCCTGCGCGAGGCCTTCGCCGCGCCAGCGGGCGAAGTGCCCATGTGGGGCCAGGCCGGACAGTTCGTCATCGACCACGCCGGCGTCAGGGCCGTCGTTCAGATGAACGGCGGGTTCAATGGCACCGGATATGCGTCGTTCCATGCGGCCTCTGCCAGCGGCCTGTTTGTCTCCGACACCGGGTTTCTGTCCCTGACTGGCCGGAAACCGGTGTTGGGCTGCACCGTCGAGGAGGCCGCGCGTATGTGGCTCGAGGCCGAAATCGCGAACCGCGGGCGGGTCGCTCTTAGCCCGCAATACCGGGACCGGGACTATCAGGCCCGTTACCCCTGGCTAGCCATGGACGAGTCCACCTCGTCCCCGCTGTATCGCGAGGCCTCGGGTCAGATGGCCTTCGGCTTCTGACCCTCCGGGGTCAGTAGAGCGGCGAGTCGCTCAGCCTCCCCGACCGCATGGCTCAAGAGCCATGGCGGCGGGTCGGCCGCGAGCCGCTCTCCGATCCGCCGGCCGCGATAGCCTTGGCTCAGCCAGCCGACGACGGCGCGCGCCTCCCTGCGAGGGCGCGCCAAGACCGTCTTCTCGACGGCGTCGAGGGCCTTGAGCAGATCGTGCCGGATCTCCCTGCGGCATCGATCATCATTCCACCCCTGCGACTGCAGGGCCGCTTTCAGCACAAGCTCAAGCCCCCATCCCACATTCTGCAGCACGCTTTCCTCGCTGCGTCCGGCGTCGAGCCCGCGTCTGGCTTCAGCCAGAAACCGCAGACCCATCTCCCGCATCTGCTGATCGTGGTTCATGGCGCTCCTGAGGGCCTCTCCCATCCTGCCCGGGCGCCCACCCTAGCCGTCAAGGGACGCTGCGCTCTTCGCCCTTGCCGTCGTCGGGAGCCCCGGCGCGTCGGTCGCGGCCGCCACAGGGCGGCGATCAAGGGAGACCCCGATGAGCCTTCGACAATCAGCCCTGCCGGGCCTGTTTTCCCCGGCGGCCCAGGCTTCCAGCTTCGAAAGCGTTGACCCTCGGGCCGCGATCCGGTTGGTCGCGTCCATCCTTCTCAGCACCGCGCAGCAAGTCGTCTGCCTTCCTGACGGATCGGCGCTCGATCGCGCGACGATGGAAGATCCTCGCTACAAGACTGCCGTTAGCCAGGCGGTGACCCTGTCGATCGGGACCGACCCGATCACGGTCGCGCGGGCGAGCGACCGCAACGCCTTCCTGACCCACCACCTTCGCCTCCGGGGCAAGGCCGGTTGCGCAGGCCTGCTGGCGCAGGCCGCGCTCCTGTTGGGTCAGCTCCTCGTACTGGCCGAGGCGCGCCTTGCTCTTCTTGTGGCGGGCCCGCGGG
>NZ_JAVHLH010000331.1 GCF_031082345.1 Brevundimonas sp.
GCCCGCCTCGGCGAGATCCGCCGCTCCGGCTCGGTCTGGCTGGCCGAGATCGAGGTGCGCAACCTCGGCGACGAGACCGCCGCGGGCGTCGAGATCGAGGGCCGGGTCGGCGACCGGACCGCCGGCGCCACCCTCGACTACGTCCCCGCCCACGGCCGCGAGCGCGTCACCCTGTCCTTCGACGTCGACCCGCGCGGCGCGGTCGACCTGTCCGTCCCCGGCTGGTCGGAACCCTGACGATTGAACCGGCGGCCCCTCAGGCGTATGGCTGGTGCGTTCTCCGGGGGGTCGCGCGCGAGCGGCTGAGATTGGGGTGATCCCCTGACCCGTCGAACCTGATCCGGGTCATGCCGGCGAAGGGATGAGACCGCACTGTCCCCGCGCAAGCGGGAGGTCTCGTCATCCCCGCGAAAGCGGGGACCGACGTCGGCGCCCTCAACACCGAGGCCGCCATGAACATCGCCGTCCCCCCGCCCGAGCCCAATATCGATCTGTCGCTGAAAGACGCGCGCGATGAGGTCATGCGCGAGACCGGGACCATCCCCACCGGCGAACGCGCCGGCAGCCGCAAGGTCTACGTCCAGGGCGAACTCTACCCCGACATCCGCGTCCCCTTCCGCGAGGTCGCCGTCCACCCCAGCGCCAACGAGCCGCCGGTGACCATCTATGACTCCTCGGGCCCCTACACCGACCCGACCGTGACCATCGACATCCAGCGCGGCCTGCCGCTGGTCAAGTCCAGCTGGCAGCTCGACCGCGGCGACATCGCCCCCGTCGCCAACCCGCGCGAGGTCAGGCCCGAGGACAACGGCCACGCCTCCGGCAAGAACCTCGCCCCCCGCTTCGACACCTCCCGCCACAAGGTCTTCAAGGGCGTCCCAGGCCGCCCGGTCACCCAGTACGAATATGCGAAGGCCGGGATCATCACGCCCGAGATGGAATACGTCGCCATCCGCGAGAACCTGCGCAGGGAAGAGGCGAGGGACGAGGGGCGAGGGGCGAGGGAAGGCGCCGCGACCGTCACCTTCGCCGACGGCTCGACCATGGCGTCGTCCAACGCGGCATTCTCTTCCTCGCCCCTCGACCCTCGCCCCTCGTCCCTCAGAGACGGCGAATCCTTCGGCGCCTCCATCCCCGACTTCGTCACCCCCGAGTTCGTGCGTCAGGAGATCGCCCGCGGCCGCGCCATCATCCCGCACAACATCAACCACCCCGAGGTCGAGCCGATGATCATCGGCCGCAACTTCCTGGTGAAGATCAACGCCAACATCGGCAACAGCGCCGTCCTCTCATCCGTGGACGACGAGGTCGACAAACTGGTCTGGGCCACCCGCTGGGGCGCCGACAACGTCATGGACCTGTCGACCGGCCGCAACATCCACAACATCCGCGACTGGATCATCCGCAACTCCAGCGTCCCCATCGGCACCGTGCCGATCTACCAGGCCCTGGAGAAGGTCAACGGCGTCGCCGAGGACCTGACCTGGGAGGTCTATCGCGACACCCTGATCGAACAGGCCGAACAGGGCGTCGACTATTTCACCATCCACGCCGGCGTCCGCCTGCCCTTCGTGCCGATGACCGCCAGCCGCGTCACCGGCATCGTCAGCCGCGGCGGCTCCATCATGGCCAAATGGTGCCTGTCGCATCACCGCGAGTCCTTCCTCTACGAGCATTTCGAGGACATCTGCGACATCATGCGGGCCTATGACGTCTCGTTCAGCCTCGGCGACGGCCTGCGCCCCGGCTCCATCGCCGACGCCAATGACGAGGCCCAGTTCGCCGAGCTCCGCACCCTCGGCGAGCTGACCAGGGTCGCCTGGGACCACGGCTGCCAGGTCATGATCGAGGGCCCCGGCCACGTGCCGATGCACAAGATCAAGGCCAATATGGATGAGCAGCTGAAACACTGCCACGAGGCGCCCTTCTATACGCTCGGGCCCCTGACCACCGACATCGCCCCCGGCTACGACCACATCACCAGCGCCATCGGCGCGGCCATGATCGGCTGGTTCGGCACGGCCATGCTCTGCTACGTCACGCCCAAGGAGCACCTCGGCCTGCCCGACCGTCAGGACGTCAAGGACGGCGTCATCACCTACAAGATCGCCGCCCACGCCGCCGACCTGGCCAAGGGCCACCCGGCCGCCCGCCTGCAAGACGACGCCCTCAGCCGCGCCCGGTTCGAGTTCCGCTGGGAAGACCAGTTCAACCTCGGCCTCGACCCCGAAACGGCCCGCAAATACCACGACGCCACCCTGCCGAAAGAGGCCCACAAGACCGCCCATTTCTGCAGCATGTGCGGCCCGAAATTCTGCTCGATGAAGATCAGCCAGGACATCCGCCGGGACGCCCAGGCGCAGAACGACGCGGGGGGATCGTTGGCCCCCACCGACGCGGAAGCGGAGGCCGGGATGGCGGAGATGAGCGCGAAATTCCGGGCCGGGGGCGGGGTGGTGGAGGTGAAGGTGTGAAAGCTGATTAAAACAGAGTTGAGCGTCTTGTAA
>NZ_JAVHLH010000332.1 GCF_031082345.1 Brevundimonas sp.
CGGCGATTCTCGGCCCAGACCCGGCCGCCATGGGCCTCGACGATCTGTTTGACGATCGACAGGCCGAGGCCCGAGTTGGCTCCGAACGCCGTCCCGCGCGGCCGCGAGGTGTAGAAGCGCTCGAACACCGTCTCCAGGTTCTCCGGCGGAATGCCCGGCCCGTCGTCGTCGACGCAGACCCGCACCGGCCGGTCCGGATCGATGTCGTCGCGCGACAGGCTGACCCGCACCTCGCCGCCGGGGGGGCTGAACGAGCGGGCGTTGTCGATCAGGTTGCGGAACACCTGGCCCAGAGGCCCGTCGCGGCCGCGGATCATGGCGTGTTCGGCCTCCGCCCCCGTGAAGATCACATGCACGCCGCCGTCCGGCTTGATCCCGGCCTCATAGACCCCGACGATCTCGCTCAGCAGCACGGTCAGGTCGATCGGGCGCGGCCGGTCGCGATTCAGCTCGGCGTCCAGCCGCGAGGCGTTGGAGATGTCGGTGATCAGCCGGTCCAGCCGCCGCACGTCCTGCTGCAGCAGGGAGGTCAGCTTCTCCCGCTGCGCCTCGGTCCGGACCAGAGGCAGGGTCTCCAGCGCCGAGCGGATCGAGGTCAGGGGGTTCTTGATCTCGTGCGCCACGTCGGCGGCGAACCGCTCGATGGCGTCCATCCGGTCCGACAGGGTCTCGGTCATGGTCTCCAGCGAGCGCGCCAGGTCGCCGATCTCGTCCTTGCGGTGGTCGAGGTCCGGCAGCGAGATGGCCCGCGCCCGTTGCAGCCGCACCGCATCCGCCGCCGCCGACAACCGCATCACCGGCCGCGCCACGAACAGGTGCAGCAGCAGGGACGACAGCAGCGACACGGTCAGGGCCACCAGGGCGAACGGCATCAGGGCCAGGCGCTGCGCCGCCAGGGTCTCGTCGACGTCGCCGGCCTCCAGCGTCAGCACGCCCAGCACCTGTTCGACATGGCGCACGGGGATGGAGACCGACACCACCCGATCGCCGCTCTCCGACATCCGCACGGTCGCCGACGACCGCCCCTCCAGCGCGTTCTCGACCTCTTCGGCCAGGGCTCTGCGAGCCTGCTCCAGATCGCGGGCGTCGCGGGCCTTTTCCTCGGCGTCGGGGACGACCGACGGGCTGCCGGCGGGCCGGGCCGGAGGCAGAGGCTCGCCCGGAATGGCCTCGGTCACCTGGTAGCTGTCGGCGACCACGATGCCGTCGACGTCGAACAGCCGGGCGCGCTGGCCCTCGGGGATGAAGTTGTCGCGCAGCCAGCGGCTGGCCTCGATGTAGTTGAGTTCGGGCGTCGGCTCGCCGCGGGTGACGCCGATCTGGGGCTCTCCCAGCACCTCGACCAGCAATTCCGCCTGGGCGGCCAGAGTCTCCTGCCGCGCCTCGATCAGGCCGCGCGACCATTCGTTCAGCACCAGCGCCCCGACGAACAGGATCAGCAGGCTGAGCAGGTTGAGGGCGAGGATGAAGCCGCCCAGCCGCGAGCCGCCGAACCGCCGCGGCGGGCGGGGCCGGTCGTCGTCGGCCGGATCGTCCGGCTCAGCTCTCGCGGTATCGGTAGCCGACGCCATACAGGGTCTCGATCGCGTCGAACTCGGGATCGACCACCCGGAACTTCTTGCGCATCCGCTTGACGTGGCTGTCGATGGTGCGGTCGTCGACATAGACCTGGTCGTCGTAGGCGGCGTCCATCAGGTTGTCGCGGCTCTTCACGAAGCCGGGGCGCTGGGCCAGGGCCTGAAGCAGCAGGAATTCGGTCACCGTCAGCTTCACCGGCCTGCCGTCCCAGGTGCACTCGTGCCGGGCCGGGTCCATCGACAGCTTGCCGCGCTTGATGGCCTTGGTCGAACCGTCGCCCGACGGTTCGGGCTCTCCGCCGTCCGCGCCGGTGCGCCGCAGCAGCGCCTTGACCCGCTCGATCAGCAGCCGCTGGCTGAACGGCTTGTGGATATAGTCGTCGGCGCCGAGGTTGAAGCCGAGGATCTCGTCGATCTCCTCGTCCTTCGAGGTCAGCATGATGACCGGGATCTGACTGGTCTGGCGCAGGCGGCGCAGAACCTCCATCCCGTCCATCCGGGGCATCTTCACGTCGAGGATGGCCAGGTCCGGCGGGTTCGACTCCAGCGCCTCGAGGCCCGAGGCCCCGTCATGGTAGGCGGTGATCTTGTGGCCATGGCTTTCCAGCGCCAGCGAGACGGACGCCACGATGTTTTCGTCGTCATCGACCAGGGTGATGTTCGCCAAGGCGCTCTCCTTGCAGGCTTCCGTTCCGCACTCAACGCGCGGCAAGCGTTACCGTTCTAAATCAACTGGGTCAGATTACGGCGATAAAATGGGCCGCCGAGCCTGAATGCGCAATGAAACCCGGCCTTAAAGCCTTGGCGCCATGATGCGGGGTCATCAGTGCGAGTGTTTCATGGCCGG
>NZ_JAVHLH010000333.1 GCF_031082345.1 Brevundimonas sp.
CCCTGAAGGCGACCGCCAACGATGAATCCCTGCCGCTTGAGGAGCGCTTCGAGGCGCGCCTGAAGCTGGCGGAGCTGCCGCGTAACTCGGCCGCCAACCGGATTCGCAACCGCTGCGAGGTGACGGGCCGTCCGCGCGCCTATTACCGCAAGCTCAAGATGAGCCGTATCGCCCTGCGTGAACTCGGCAACCTGGGTCAGATCCCGGGCCTGACGAAGTCCAGCTGGTAAGGGGAGCGACAGACATGATGATCAACGATCCCCTGAGCGACATGATCGCTCGCATCCGGAACGCCGCCATGCGCAAGCGTTCCAAGGTGCTCACCCCGGCTTCCCGCCTGCGCCAGCGCGTCCTCGACGTGCTGCAGGACGAAGGCTACATCCGCGGCTATTCGCTGGTTCAGAACCCCGGCGAATTCCCGCAGTTCGAGATCGAGCTGAAATACTTCGACGGCCAGCCGGTCATCGCCGAGATCGCCCGCGTGTCCAAGCCGGGCCGCCGCGTCTATTCGGCGATCAGCGACCTGAAGCCGATCAAGAACGGCCTCGGGATCTCGATCCTCTCCACGTCCAAGGGCGTCATGTCGGACACCGCGGCCCGCGAGGCCAAGGTGGGCGGCGAAGTCCTCTGCAGGGTCTACTGATATGTCCCGTATCGGCAAACGCACCATCGCTGTTCCGAAGGGCGTGACCATCACGCTCGACGGCCAGACCGTGTCGGTGAAGGGTCCCAAGGGCGAACGCTCCTGGACCGTCGCCGAAGAGATCGAGGTCTCGCAGAACGACGAGGGCATCAACCTCGGCCTGCGCGTCGACACCCAGCGTGGCCGCGCCATGTGGGGCCTGTCGCGCACCCTGGTCGACAACATGGTCGTCGGCGTCACCACCGGCTTTGAAAAGAGCCTGGACCTGGTCGGCGTCGGCTATCGCGCCGCGATGAAGGGCAACGCCCTGTCGCTGCAGCTCGGCTTCTCGCACGACGTCGACATCCAGCCGCCGGCCGGGGTCACCTTCGCGGTGCCCAAGCAGACGGAAATCAAGATCTCCGGCGCCGACAAACAGGCCGTCGGTCAGATCGCCGCCGTCATCCGCAAGCTGCGTCCGCCGGAGCCCTACAAGGGCAAGGGCGTGCGCTACACGGGCGAAAAGGTCCGGCGCAAGGAAGGCAAGAAGAAGTAAGTCATGGCCACCACGCTCAAACAGAACGCCAAGCGCCGCGCCGAGCGCACCCGCCGCCGCCTGAAGGCTGTGGCCAACGGCCGCCTGCGCCTGTCGGTCCACCGCTCGGACAAGAACATCTCGGCCCAGATCATCGACGACGTCCAGGGCGTCACGGTGGCCGCCGCCTCCTCGCTGGAAGGCGAAAAGGGCAAGAAGCCGAAGGGTTCGGACACCGCAGCCGCGGCCGCGATCGGCAAGCTGATCGCCGAACGCGCCATCGAAAAGGGCGTCAAGGACGTCGTCTTCGATCGCGGCGGCTACATCTATCACGGACGGGTGAAGGCGCTGGCGGAAGCCGCGCGTGAAGCCGGCCTGAACTTCTAAGGGACGCGACAGATGGCGCATCAACCCCAACGTGGCGGCGGCGGCAACGACCGCAACCGTCGTGACAACCGCAACGCTCCCGTCGAAGGTCCGGATTCGGACATCGTCGAGAAGCTGGTGCACATCAACCGCGTCGCCGCGACCGTCAAAGGCGGCCGCCGGTTCTCGTTCGCGGCCCTGATGGTCGTCGGCGACGGCAAGGGCCGCGTCGGCTTCGGTCACGGCAAGGCGCGCGAAGTGCCGGAAGCCATCCGCAAGGCGACCGAAGAAGCCAAGAAGACCATGATCAAGGTTCCGCTGCGCGAGAACCGCACCCTGCACCACGACGGCTCGGGCCGTTGGGGCGCCGGCAAGATCATGATGCGCGCCGCCCCTCCCGGGACCGGCGTCATCGCGGGCGGTCCGATGCGCGCCGTGCTCGAAACCCTCGGCGTCCAGGACGTCGTCGGCAAGTCGACCGGTTCCTCGAACCCCTACAACATGATCCGCGCCACCTTCGAAGCTCTGAAGGTCCAGTCGTCGCCCCGCATGGTGGCTTCGAAGCGCGGCAAGAAGGTCGCCGATCTGATGGGCCGCCGCAACGACGGCGCCTCGGCGCCCGAAGCCGTGGAGGGCTGATAGATGGCCAAGACCGAATCCAAAGCCACCGTCACCGTCCGCCAGACCGGCAGCCCGATCCGTCGCAAGTCGGACCAGCGCGCCACCCTGGCCGGCCTGGGCCTCAACCGCATGGGTCGTGAATCGACCCTGGAGGACACCCCCTCCGTCCGCGGCATGATCGCCAAGGTCGCCCACATGGTGGAAGTGGTCGAGAAGTAAGAGAAATCTCCCTCCCCCGTCGGGGGAGGGAAGATCGCTGCTTGCAG
>NZ_JAVHLH010000334.1 GCF_031082345.1 Brevundimonas sp.
CGGATCGCCCGCGGGCTGCTGGCGATCCGGGCGGCGTCGGCGGCGTCGCGGGGGCGCCGGGCGGGCCGGGGACCGCGGTTCACGCCGATGGCCAGGGGATCGAACCGGCTTTCGGTCCAGGCGATGGCGGCCATGGTCTGCGGCGCCGCCTGGGGGGCGCAGGCCTGGGACAGGGCGAGGATGAGGTTGAGGTCCAGCAAGGCGGGCTCCGTTCAGGGCCCCAGCAAACCCGATCTCGCCCGCCGACCGCGACCCGCGGCCGGCCCGTCGGAGATCTACGGTAGGAAGCTGCGGGACTCCGGGTCCGGCCCGGTGCGGGCGGCGAGGCGGGCGACGGCCTGGATCCGGGTGCGCACGCCCAGAATTCGGCAGGCCCGCATCAGGTGTTCGTCGACGGTGCGGCCGGAGATGCCGAGACGCTTGCCGATCGCCGCCGAGGTGAGACCGCGGGCGGCGAGGGCGAGGCAGTCGCGTTGCCGCGCCGACAGGGGCTCGTCGGGGGCGGGCGGCGCGGCGTGCGGGCGCGGGGACGGCGGCGTCATGACCCCAGCAGAAGGCCGAACGAAATCCACGGCCAGACCGCAGCTTTCCGGCGGGGCGTCTACGGTCGGGAATTCCCGGGGCCGCCCTCGTCCTCGCCCCCGGCCGGCGAGACGAGCCTGGCGACCCGTGTTTCGAGCCAGTCCTGGGCCGCGCTGTCGCGGCGGACCGCCTGCAGCGCCAGGTCCTTCATGGTCCGGGTGAAGGCGTTGATCAGGGTGCGGGCGTCGAGCTCGTGGATGACGTCGCCGAGCGTCTCGTCAAACTCCTGCAGGGCGACGGTCAGGATGGTCATCAGCTTGTTGTCGGCGCTGCGCAGGGCGAACTGCGGCGAGCCGAGGGCGAGGGCCGCGAGGATGGCGTAGGGGTCGGAATCCGTAACCTCGGCAAAGCGATGGATGCGTTCAAGGTTGATGCGCCCGCCACCCGCCTCGAAATGTTCGTAGGACCGCAGGGCCATGCCCATGGCCTCGGCGACCTCGGCGGACTTCATGCGGCGATGGGCGCGGATCAGACGCAGGGCCGAAGACAGGGTCTCGCTCTGCGACTGACGTTCGGCGGGATCCATCGTCCGGACTCTTCCACATCCATGAGGCCGCCGGACTCATCCTTCCGTACCCCTGCTGGTTGAAAAATGGGGCAATCGCGCTTCAAATGAAAGTCGTGAAAGGCACGGGGCCGAAAGTCTTGCGCGCGTGCGCAAGAAACCTGCGCGCACCTTGCGAGACCTTGAAGAGCGTTAATGGATACACGATCACCCGCCGACCATGAGTCGCCGGACAGGTTCCGGGCCGGAGCGGCGTGGCCGGACCGGGGCCCGTGAAGGCGCGCGATCCCTATCATCTTGCGGTGGCCGCCCTGACGGATTTCACCTCCGAAGGCCGGTTCGGCTGGGGCCGGCCGCTGGTCGCCACCGCCCTGGCGAGCGAACTGGGCCTCAGCCCCACGCCGGTCCGCGAGGCCCTCGCCCGGCTCTCTGGCGAGGGCGTGCTGGAGCACCGGCCCGGCCATGGCTATTTCGCGCCGAGCCCGACAGCGTCGGACATCGCCGATCTCTATGAACTGCACTGGCGGCTGGCCGGATGGGCCATCGAGCGGATTCCGCCGGGCGCGCGGCCGCCACGCCTTGAGGCGTCGCCTCGCCCCCGGATCGAGGCCTTCTACGACAACCTGCTGGCCTGGGCGGGCAATGATGTGCTCGACCGGGTCTACCGCCGCACGGCGCTGCAACTGCGTCCGGTCCGACGGGTCGAACGCCACGTCGATCCGATCGCCGACGAAGCGGTCGCGCACCAGGAGGAACTCTTTCTCGAAGGCCGGATGAGCGATCTCAGGCTGGCGATCGATGCCTACCATCGGAACCGGATCGCGGCCGCCCAGTCCGTGTTTTCAGTCATGCGACGGTCGGCTGAAAGTATAGATCGAATATAGTTTGAAAATAGGACCTGGCGGGCGCGGACTGGCGCAACGGGGCGATGGGCCCCGTTGACAGGAGGTTACGTCATGAAGACCGCGACCACGCCGCACCTGATCGGTCTGGGCTCCGCCCGGACCGCCACCCGTGCGGACGCCACCGAAGGCGACATGGAGCAGATTCCGGTGCGACTCTATGAGAGCGCCGGCGTTCGCGCCGATCTCGTCCGGCTCGGCTCGGCCGAACAGGCCACCCGCGCCGATTCCACCACCGGGGATTTCGAACAGATCCCGGTGCGGCTCTGGCAGCAGGGCTGACGGCGGGGGCGCCGGCTTCGCGCCGGCGCCCCTCGTCTGTCCGGCCGCTTCGCCGATGACCCTGTATCTCCGACCTGACGTCCACGCCGTCGCCAT
>NZ_JAVHLH010000335.1 GCF_031082345.1 Brevundimonas sp.
CTCGTCCCAGCGTGAGGAAGGCGAACTCGTCGCCGTCTTCACCGGCAGCCACGGCTGGTTCTGGCGCAACCGCACCGGCGAGCCCGTGACCATCACTCTGCGCACAGAGGGGGCATATTCAGAGGTCAAGCGGGTAGTCTAGATGCTCTACTTCATCCTCAAGGCCGCGCTGTCCGGCGTGATCATCGCGGCGATCTCAACCGTGTCAAAGCGCTACCCCGGATTCGGCGCGCTCATCGCGTCGCTGCCGCTGATCTCGGTGCTCGGCATGATCTGGCTGTGGCGCGACCGTCCGGACCCGGTGAACATGGCCGACCATGCACAGGCGACCTTCTGGTTCGTCCTGCCGTCCCTGCCGATGTTTCTCGCCATCCCAGCGATGCTGAGAGCGGGCGTCAATTTCTGGCTGGCCCTGATCGCTGGATGCCTGCTCACGATCGCCCTCTACAGCCTGATGATCTGGCTCGGGCCGAGGTTCGGCCTGCGGCTGTGATTGACGCTGCCTGGTCGTCGATCCCTGGATCGCGTCGCCTGGTCAGCGCTCCGCTCACCCGGCGAACGGTCACCAAGGCGATGGACAGAGCCCCAGACCATCTTCGACCGGAATTCTTCATAAGTTCCAGCGCGATAGGACAGCAGCTCGCAGCATTTTACACCGGGCCGGCGCCAACGGCTACCGCGATCCGGCAGACAACGGTTGATTCAAGTGGAGAAAATGGCGCGCCCGGAACGATTCGAACGTCCGACCCTCAGATTCGTAGTCTGATGCTCTATCCAGCTGAGCTACGGGCGCGCTTGGCCGCGAACGGCGAGGGCGGGTCTTTAGCGGAGGAGGGACGGGGGGGCAAGACCCGGCGGACGGCTTTCCTAAGGTGATTTCGCGGTCCGGGGGTTTCGTCGCGGCCAAGGGCGCGCCAAGTTGCGCGCCTCCTCGCCGACGCCCGTCCGGAACCTCCATGCGCCCAGTCTCCCCGCCTGCCCGACCGTCCACCCTGCGGTCCCTGATCGCCCTCGCCATGGGGGCGAGCCTGGCCCTGTCGGGATGTGCGGGCGGGGCCGGGACGACGGCGGGGACGACGGCTCCCGGACCGGTCGCGCCGGCGGCGCCCCAGGCGCGGGGCCCGTTCGTGGCGGCGGCCAATCCGCTGGCGGTCGAGGCGGGAATGAAGATCCTGCGGCAGGGCGGCTCGGCGGTCGACGCCGCCGTGGCGGTGCAGGCGGTGCTGGGACTGGTCGAGCCGCAGTCCTCGGGCCTCGGCGGCGGGGCCTTCATGATGGTGTTCGACGCCGCGACCGGCGAGGTCACCAGCTACGACGGACGCGAGACCGCCCCGGCCGCGGCGACGCCCGAACTGTTCCATGATGACGGCCGCCCGCTGTCGTTCGGCGAGGCGGTGCTGAGCGGCCGCTCGACCGGGGTTCCGGGCGCCGTGGCCCTGCTGGCCATGGCCCAGGCGGAACATGGCGAGCTCGCATGGAGCGGCCTGTTCGGGGAAGCCGAGCGTCTGGCCCGCGACGGCTTCGTCGTCAGCCCCCGGCTGGCCGGCTTCATCGCCGCGACGCGCGGCCAGGCGCGGACCCGCTGGGCCGAGGCTTATTTCACCAAGGCGGACGGGAGCCGCTACGTCGCCGGGGACCTGCTGAGGAACCCGGCCTACGCCGACACCGTGGCCGAGATCGCCGCGGGCGGGGCCGAGGCCTTCTACCGCGGCCGGATCGCGGGCGAGATCGTCGCCACGGTGCAGGAGGGACCGCGACCCGGCGCCCTGACCGAAACCGATCTGGCCGGCTACGCGCCGCTCGAGCGCGGGGCCCTGTGCCGGCCGTACCGCATCTATGTCGTCTGCGTGCCGCCGCCGCCGTCCAGCGGGGTGGCGGTGCTGCAGCTGTTGGCCATGGCCGAGCTGACTCCCGACATTCTCGAGGGCCCCGGCAGCGCCGACGCCTGGACCGCCTTCGCCCAGCTGCAGCGGCTGATGTACGCCGACCGCGACCGCTACGTCGGCGACCCGGCCTTCGTCGGGGTGCCGGTGCAGGGTCTGCTGGACCCGAACTATGTGGCGGCGCGGGCGGCCCAGGCCCCGACCCTGGTCGGGGCGGCCGAGCCCGGCTTTCCGCCGGGCGGCCTCTTCGCCGGCCCCGACGCGACGCGCGAGCCGGCCGGCACCTCCCATTTCGTCATCGTCGACGCCGCGGGCAACGCCGTCAGCATGACCACCACGGTCGAGAGCGTGTTCGGCTCGGGCCGGATGGCCGCGGGCTTCTTCCTCAACAACCAGCTGACCGACTTCTCGTTCTCTCCGCAGGACCGCGACGGCGCCCCGGCCGCCAACGCCGTGGGCCCCGGCAAG
>NZ_JAVHLH010000336.1:0-1835 GCF_031082345.1 Brevundimonas sp.
CCCTCACATGGGCGTGCTGGGAAGCGCCGGGAGGACCCGGCGCCTGACAGCGTTGAATGGCCGGATTGTCACCCAGCCCTAGTGGCGCCGCAGGACCTGCAACACCGGATGGGCGTCGACCAGCTGGCGGAGAGCATCGACGCCGGCGGCGTTCGTGGGAATGAACACCCGGGTCTTGTAGGCGATGATCTCCGTCCGCATCCCGGCAGACTTCCAGTGCGAGAGAGACGCGGCCGGCAGGCCGATCAGCTCGATCCGCTGCATCTGCATGACCAGGCTGCGACGGATCTGCAGCCCATCGGCAAGCTGGATGGTCGCTCCGTCATCGAGAACGGCGGTGCGGAGCTGTTCGGGGGTGAATGTCGGGGCGTCCAGGCCGAAGGCGGCGCACAGGCCGGGCAGGGCCAGACTGTCGACACGGCGACCGATCAGACGTTCGCCATCGGCGGTTTGAAGACGATAGACGCGGGTCGAGTCATTCGGCAGTCGCGACCACACCGGGAGCAGCAGGCCGGTGACCATATGGAAGGTGGAAACGGCAGTCTCCGGGAGACTGGCCAGTTCAGCAGTCCAGGCCTCGGCGAAGGCCTCGGGGGTGGCGCGGGCCCAATGCGTCGCGTCCAGGGATTGAAGGTTCAACCGCTCCTGGGTCAAGGGTCGGACCATGCGGCGGCGTTCTTCAACGCGGCCATCATCGAACATCAGGGATGCGGTGCGGACGCAGACTGCAGCCCGGCCCGATTGGGCGTTGATCATCAGCTCGCCGCCGGTGTCGTCGGCCAGCAGCAGCGCCGTCTCAAGGGTCATGGGGTTCAGCCGTTCGACCTGACGGACCTCCAGCAGACGGGTTTCAGCGCCGCTTTCGTGGGTGAAGATCGTCTTCCGATCGACAACGTCGAAGCGTTCTGCAGAGAGTTGCTCGACACCGATCTCATAGGTGCCCGCTGTCATGGCGGCGTCGATCTCGGCCTCGATGCGCTCCTCGAGATAGCCGAAGATCGCATTCTGTTGGTTGATCCGCATCGCGAGGACGCGGTTCAGGAAGGTGGTGATGGGTGGCAGGGTTTCTTTCAGCGAGCCGTCGCTGTCCGTCAGGCTCAACCCGGTCGCTTCCTCGAAAGCCAGCAGGCTCAGGCCTTCGATGTCACCGGTGTAGAGCATCCGGTAGAGGCGACGCAGCGCGGTCTTCGCGTAGTCGCTCTCCAGATTGTCCTCAGGTCGGAACAGGCCCTGGCCGCCGGTCTGGCGCTGGCCCTTGGTCAGGGCCCCCAGGCTGTCAAGGCGGCGCGCGATCGTGGACAGGAAGCGCTTCTCGCCCTTCACATTGGTCGCAACGGGACGGAACAGTGGGGCGTGGACCTGATTGGTCCGATTGGTGCGGCCGAGGCCCTGGACGGCGGCGTCAGCCTTCCATCCGCTCTCTAAAAGTAGGTGGCTGCGGCGGGATTTGTTCACCGCGCCGCGATCCGCGTGGTAGCTGCGGCCGGTCCCGCCGGCGTCGGAGAAGACCAAGATCTTCTTCTTGCCGTCCATGAAAGCAGAGGTCTCCGCGCGGTTCGACGACGGCGGGCGACGCTCAACGGCGAGGCGGGTCCCGCCCCCGCTGACCTTCTTGACGATGCGGCGCGAGCGGCCGGTCACTTCGGCGACCTGATCGGTGCCGTAGTGCTGGATGAGTTGGTCGAGGGCGGCCTGCAGAGGCGGCAGGGCGCCGAGGTGTTCCAGAAGAGCGTCGCGCTTCTCCAGCGCGGCCTCGCAGATGACGACGTTGCCATCCTCGTAGGCCGGGCGGGAGCGAATGTTGCCCTCCTCGTCGGAGTAGGTTTCGTGCAGTG
>NZ_JAVHLH010000336.1:1845-2345 GCF_031082345.1 Brevundimonas sp.
GGAGATAGTCGAGAACGTATTCCCGCGGGGTGATGTCCACCTGGACGTCGTTCCATTCGCTCACGGGGAGGTCTGCGAGGCGACGATCGGTCAGAGCTTCGCCGGTCGTGACCAGCTGAATCACGGGCGACAGGCCGGCCTCAAGGTCGCGGTCGATCTGAGCAAAAACGGTCGGCATTTTCATGCTGGACAGGGCGAAGTTGAAGAACCGCTGTTTCGCACCCTCAAACGCGGACCGCGCTGCGCCCTTGGCGTTGCCGTTCAGGGTGGCGCCGTCCTCGTTGCTGATGTTCGTCAGCTTCAGGGCCTCTTCGAGATTGTTGTGAATGATCGAGAACGCGTCGGCGTAGGCGTCGTAGATCTCGATCTGATCGGGCGTCAGCTCGTGTTCGAGGATCTCGTATTCGACGCCGGCATAGCTGAGCGACCGGGCGGTGTAGAGGCCGAGGGCCTTCAGATCGCGGGCAAGCACCTCCATAGCGGCGACGCCGCCCGCCTCC
>NZ_JAVHLH010000337.1 GCF_031082345.1 Brevundimonas sp.
AAGCCACCTCATGAACGACGCGCCCAAAAAAGGCTGGCTCTCGCGCCTGAGCGAGGGCCTGTCCCGCTCCTCCAAACAGATGACCGAGCAGGTCGTCGCCGCCTTCGTCAAGGAACCCCTGTCCGAGGCCGCGCTCGAGGGGCTGGAAGAGCATCTGCTGGAAAGCGACCTCGGCCCCGCCGCGACCGACCGCATCGTGGCCCGCTTCCGCGAGCTGCGCTTCGGGGCCGGCGCCAACGAGCGCGAGGTCAAGGAGGCCCTGGCCGAGGCCGTCGCCGCCGAACTGGTCAACCACGAGGCCCGCTACGAGCCGCTGAACGGGCCGAAACCCTTCGTCACCCTGTTCGTCGGGGTCAACGGCTCGGGCAAGACCACCACCCTGGGCAAGATCGCCGCCGATCTGACCGGTCAGGGGGCCAGGGTCATGGTCGTGGCCTGCGACACCTTCCGCGCCGCCGCCCGCGAACAGCTCAAGGTCTGGTCCGAGCGCGCCGGGGCGACCTTCGAGAGCCGACGCGACGGGGCCGATCCCGCCGGCCTCGCCTTCGACGCCTACACCCGGGCCAAGGCGGAAGGCTATGACGTGGTCCTGATCGACACCGCCGGACGGCTGCAGAACAAGTCGGCCCTGATGGACGAACTGCTCAAGATCGTCCGGGTGCTGAAGAAGATCGACCCCGAGGCCCCGCACGAGACCCTGCTGGTGCTCGACGCCACCGTCGGCCGCAACGCCCTGGCCCAGGAACAGATCTTCGGCCGCACCGCCTATGTCTCCGGCCTGGTCATGACCAAGCTGGACGGCACCGCCCGTGGCGGCGTTCTGGTGCCGGTGGCCCAGGCCTCGGACGCCCCGATCAAGCTGATCGGCGTCGGCGAGGGCGTCGATGACCTGCAACCCTTCGACGCCCGGGCCTTTTCACGCTCTCTGGTGGGGCTCGAGGACTGACGCATGACCGAACCCGCCGCTCCCGCTCCGTCCCCGGCTCCGAAGAAGGAGTCGAACCTGCGCCAGCTGGTCGATTTCGGCGGCCTGCTGGCCTTCGGCCTCGCCTTCCTCGTCTTCCGCCTGCGCGGGCTCGAGGGCGACGCGGCCCTGGTCAACGCCACCTGGTTCCTGGTGGCCGGCTCGGCCGTCGGCGTCGCGGTCGGCCTGATCGTCGAGAAGCGGCTGGCCCTGCTCCCGCTGCTGGTCGGCGGCTTCGCCCTCGTCTTCGGCCTGCTGACCCTGCTCACCGGCGACGGCCTCTGGGTCAAGCTGAAGGTCACCATCCTCAACGCCAGCCTCGCCGTCGCCCTGCTCGGCGGGCTGGTGATGGGCAAGCAGCCGCTGCGGGCCCTGCTCGGCACGGTCATTCCGATCAACGACCGGGCCTGGCGCACCCTCACCTTCCGCTACGGCCTGTTCTTCCTCGCCGTGGCGATCACCAATGAGCTGGTGCGCAGCGAGGCCCTGGTCGGCTGGGGCGCCCAGCAGCTGGGGCGCGCCGATGTCGATCCGGCCGATGTCTGGGTCAGCTTCCGCGGCGTGCTGTGGATCGCCTCCTCGGTGTTCGGCCTGTCGCAGGTGCCGCTGATCATGCGCAACCTGACCTCGAGCGACAAACCGGTCGATCCGATGGCCCCGGCCGAGCCCGACCGGGCCCCCTGAGGCAAATCGCCCGCCCGCGGATCGTCCGTCGTCAAACCGTAAAGCGCGGCTGCTACCTGTAAGGTGAAGCCGAGGGGATACGGTCGATGGTCAAGTCCAGCAACAAGGCCCGACGCGGCGGTCTCGCCGCCTCGCCCAGCCACCTGATGCACCGCGCCCTGCAGCTGGCGCTCGACATCTACGCCGAGGAAGCCGGGTCGGACGGCCTGACCCAGCGCCAGTTCGCCGTGCTGGAGGCGGTGTCGCACCGGTCCGGCCTGACCCAGACCGACCTGGTCCGCGCCACCGGCATCGACCGCTCGACCCTCGCCGACCTCGTCGCCCGCATGACCACCAAGGGGCTGCTGGAGCGCGAGCGTTCGACCATCGACGCCCGGGCCAAGGCGGTGCGCCTGTCCGAGGCCGGCGCCGCCGCCCTGGAGGCCGCCCGCCCGAAGGTCGAGGCCGCCGACAAACGCATCCTCGCCCTGCTGCCCAAGGCCAAGCGCGACGGCTTCCTCGCCCGCCTCGCCGAACTCGCCGGCGCGGCCGACGCGGCGCCCGACAAGGCCCGGGCCGAGCTCAAGGCCGCGAAAAAGGCCGCCCGCGACGCCAAGAAGGCCGGCAAGCAGGCGAAAAAGGCCGACAAGGCGCCCAAGCTCAAGCTGGTGGAGCCGGCCTAGTCTTCCTTCTCCCCTTGGGGGA
>NZ_JAVHLH010000338.1 GCF_031082345.1 Brevundimonas sp.
CACGTCCACAAGACCGGCGACGGCCTCGAGGCGGCGGGGGCCAATCTGAAGCTGGGCCGGGGCGGCATCCGCGAGATCGAATTCTTCGCCCAGACCCAGCAGTTGATCCTCGGCGGCCGCGATCCCGGGCTGCGCAGCCCGCGCACGGTCGACGCCCTCGCGGCCCTGCGCGACGCCGGCCACGTCGATGCGGACGCCTGCGGCGAACTGACGGCCGCCTATGTGTCGCTGCGCCGGCTGGAGCACCGCGTGCAGATGCTCGACGACGAACAGAGCCACAGCCTGCCCGTGGAACCGGCCGCCCGCAGGCGGGTCGCCGCCTTGGCCGGTGTGGGCGACCTGGCCGGTTTCGACGCTGGCGTCGAGGCCCTTCTGGTCGGGGTCAACCGGCGCTACGGCGAACTGTTCGAGGGCGAGGAGGCGCTGTCGTCTCCCTATGGCTCGCTCGTCTTCACCGGGGTCGAGAACGATCCCGAGACCCTGAAGACGCTGGACCGGATGGGCTTTTCGGATCCCGTCATGGTCGCCGACACCATCCGCGGCTGGCACCACGGCCGCATCCCGGCGACGCGCACGGCGCGCGGCCGCGAACTGTTCACCCGCTTCGGTCCGCGCCTGTTGACCGCCCTGGCGGACACCGGCGCCGCCGACGCCGCCTTCCGCCGTTTCGCGGTGTTCTTCTCGGGTCTGAGCGGCGGCGTGCAGGTCCAGGCCCTGTTCCTCGCCCAGCCGAACCTGTTCGACCTCGTCGTCGGCGTGCTCGCCTTCGCGCCGCGACTGGCCCGCGCCCTCGGCCGCTATCCGGCGGCGCTGGACAGCATGCTGGACGCCCGCTTCGCCCGCAGCATCGAGGAGGACTCGGGCGTGGTCGCCCAGATGCGGGCCGAGGCCGCCGCCGCGCCTGACTTCGAGACCGCCATGAACGTCGTGCGCCGCGTCCACCGGGACCAGATGTTCCGCATCGGCGTCCAGACCCTGACCGGTCGGGCCGGACCGGAGGAGGCCGGCCGCGCCTACACCACTCTCGCCGACGCCTGCCTCGGCGCCCTCGCGCCCGCCGCCATGGCCGAGACGGTGCGTCAGGGCGGGGCCCTGCCGGGCGGCGCGGTGGCCGTGGTGGCCCTCGGCAAGGCCGGCTCGCGCGAGATGACCGCGACCTCGGACCTCGACCTGATGACGGTCTACGACGCGCCCGCCGACGCGCTGTCGGACGGCAAGGAATGGGCGGCGGGCGTGTTCTACTCGCGCTTCACCCAGCGGCTGATCGCGGCGCTGTCGGCCCACACGGCCGAGGGCGGGCTCTACGAGGTCGACATGCGGCTGCGTCCCGGGGCGGCCAAGGGCCCGGTCTCGCTGCGGCTGTCAGCGGTCGAGGACTACTATGCGACCGAGGCCGACACTTGGGAGTTCATGGCCCTGACCCGCGCCCGCGTGGTCTGGGCCGATCAGGACGAGTTCAGCGCCCGTGTCTCGGCGGCGCTGGAGTCGATCCTGCGCCGCCCGCGCCCCGACATCAGCTTCGCCGCCGACGCCCGGCTTATGCGCGACCGCATGGCCCGCCAGCGGCCGCCACAGGGCTATTGGGACGTGAAGCTGGCCCCCGGCGGACAGGTCGACGCCGAATTCGTCGCCCAGGTGCGTCAGCTCCGCCAGGCCCGGGCCGGCGCGCCCCTGACCGTCTCCACCCTCGAGGCCCTGTCCGACGATCCGGAACTGGCCGAGGCCTGGCGGCTGCAGCAGGCCCTCAGCCAGATTCTCGGCGCCGCCTTCGACGACCGCCCCGATCCGGAACAGGAGCCGGAAGGGTTTCGCGAGCGGCTGGCCAAGGCCGCCGGCTACGCCGGTTTCGACGCCCTGAAGGCCGGTCTGGCGGACGCCCGCAAGGCCGCGCGCGCCGCCTTCGAGGCCGCCCTGCCGGCGGTCGGCGACGGAGACTGACGCCAGCCGCGTTTCATCCTCCAGACAGGGATGTACGGCCGCCTCGCGGCCCATGGAGACATCGAGATGAGAAAGACCCTTATGGCGGGCGCTATGGCCGCCCTGACCCTCGCCGCCGCCGGCGGCGTCGCCCTGGCCCAGCAGTCGCCGGACCGCCCGTACGCCCGCGGCATGCGCGCCGACGCCGACGGCGATCAGAAGCTCAGCCGGGCCGAGTTCGTCGAGGCGCGGGTCCAGCGCCTCTCCGCAGCCGACGCCGACCGCGACGGCTCGGTCACGCCCGAGGAAATGCGCGCCGCCGCCCAGGCGCGCATGGCCGAACGCGCCGACACCCGCTTCAAGCGTCTGGACGCGAACAGCGACGGATCCG
>NZ_JAVHLH010000339.1 GCF_031082345.1 Brevundimonas sp.
TGGGGCGTCTGATCCCTGCGGGTACGGGGCTGCCTCCGTACAAGCGGCTGCAGGTGATCGTGGACAGCGACGAGCCGCCGCCGCCGGACAGGGGGCTGATCTCGCCGCTGGCGATGCGCTGAGCGCTCAGGCAGCGAGCCGCCTCTTCCTTACAACGAGGTCATGACCTCGATTTAAAGTGACTCGGCGCGACGCCGGACGCACCTTCCCCGCACATTCCGGAGAGGGAGCCCCCGCCATGAAAGCCATCCTGTTGTCCGCCGCCGCCATCGCCGCCATCGCCGGCCCGGCGCTGGCCAATCCCGGCCCCGAGGTCGAGATCGAACACGCCGTCGCCCGGGTCGTGGTCATCGTCGAGGACCGCGCCGACATCGGCGTCGAGATCCAGCAGGGGGCGTCCGAGCTGCCGGCCCTGCGCCTCGAACGCGACGGCGGCAATGTGCGCATCGACGGCGGCCTCGGCCGCCGCCTCGCCGGCATCCGCATGGGCGACAGCATTCGCAACTGCCGCTCCGGCCCGGACCGGACGCGGCCGGGGCAGGGCGCCTCGGTCGAGGTCCGCAACGTCGGCCGGGTCAATCTCGAGGACGCCCCGCTGATCGTGATCCGCGCCCCGCGCGCGGTGAACATCGAGACCGGCGGGGCCGTCTACGGTTCGATCGGCCGCGGCGCGAGCTCGGTCGAGCTGGGCAACGCCGGCTGCGGCGACTGGGTGGTCGCCAATACCGACGGGCCGGTCAGCGCCTCCCTGGCCGGCTCCGGCGACATCATCATCGGAACCTCGCGCTCGCTTGAAGCCAGCCTGGCCGGGGCCGGGGACATGACGGCGGCCGCCACCGGCCGGCTGGAGGTCAGCATGGTCGGGGCCGGAGGCGTCGTCGTCGCCGAGGTCGACGGGGACACGGACATCTCGATCGGCGGGGCCGGCGATGTCGCCGTCCGCCGGGGCCGCAGCCCCAATCTCGACATCTCGATCGCGGGCGCGGGCGACGTGGACTTCGGCGGCACGGCCGGCGACGTCAGCGTCTCCATCGCCGGTGCGGGCGACGTGCGCATCGCTGAGGCGACCGGCGCCGTGAGCCGCAGCATCGTCGGAGCCGGAGACGTCCGCATCGGCCGCTAGTCCACGCCGCCGCACGGAGAGAAGGCCCGGGAGCGTGGAACCCCCCGGGCCTTCTTCTTGTTCGCCATCCGGATACTCGCCCAAGAAAAAGCCCCGGCGGATCGCTCCGCCGGGGCTTCGTCGTTCAGACGGGGGTGAGGCTTACAGGGCGCCGAGGATGCCCATGACGCCCGAGCCCGGCAGGGCCGCGCCGGCGCGGTCGCGGGCCTGCAGGCCGCCGCCGAAGCTGTAGCGCAGACCGACGGTCCAGCTGTCGACGTCCAGATCCTCGATGTCCGAGTGCGACAGACCGGCGGTCACCGAGAACGGCGAGTTGGCGATCTGGTACTCGGCGCCGACGCCGTAGGTGAAGCCGTCGACATCGGCGTCGTCGATGGTCATCCACGACACGCCGGCGTTCAGGCGCAGGGCGTCGGTGACGTAGAAGGCCGCGTCGCCGCCAACCGACCAGACGTCCAGATCGACGTCATCGGCGGTGGTGTAGGCGACGACGCCGGTCAGGGTCGCGCGCGACAGGTATTTCTGGGCTTCGAAGCCGGCCGTCAGGGCGGTTTCATCGGCCACGTCGGCGGCGCCGACGAAGCCGCCGACGCGCAGGTCCGAGCCGACCAGGGTGGTCAGGTGGGCCGTGCCGGCCAGGGCGGTGTCGTCGTTGGCGCCGTCATCGAACTGGCTGAGGTTGGCGGCGACGGTGACGGTCCATTCGCCGAAAGCCGGCATGGCGACGACGCCGTCGACGCCCCAGGCGTCGGAGTCGGCGCTCAGACCGCCGAGTTCGGCTTCGCTGTTGCCGTAGGCGACGCCGACCGAACCGACCGGGCCGTCCTGGGCCAGGGCGGGAGCCGCGGCGAAGGCGGCGAGGGAGGCGGTGACGAGGAGGAGAGACTTCATTTTTGTTTTCCTTGCTTGCCGCGGCCGGATTCGCCGCGACGGACCGTCCGGCTATCAGCGGCGAGCAAAGCGTTGCCATTACAAACCCGTCACAAATCAGCGCCATAAGCCGGCTGTGGCGACGGCGACACGCATTGTGGCGGCGGGGTGACGAAGTGGCGGACGCATAGCGGCGCTTTCTCAACCGGCTGTCATCCGGCGACGGGAAGGCCGTCGGGACGACAGTGTTATAAGGGCGCGACGGAG
>NZ_JAVHLH010000033.1 GCF_031082345.1 Brevundimonas sp.
CATCGGAAAGCCCTTGCCGAAGGCGTACGCCGCCTCGATCACCGCGCGATAACCGGCCAGATTGGCCTGGGACGACAGGGCGTCCATCACCTGGGCCCGGGAAATCCGCGGCACGAACTCCATGGCGAAGGCGGTGACATTGGCACCGGCCAGCGCCGTCACCGTCTCCTTGTCCCGATACGCATCCAGCAGGGCTGCGACCACCGCGCCGGGCTTCAGCGCGCTGGTCTCCTGCGCCGTCGGCCCGCGCACCTTCAGCAGAATGTCGGCGCCCGACAGCACCGCCTTGATGTCCTTGGCCACGGTCGCGCCGGCGGCCGCGAAGTCCGCATCGGGAATGGAAGAGCCGGTCCCCGTCCCGGCCTCGACCGTCACGGTCGCGCCGAGGGCGATCAGCTTCTTCACCGTTTCCGGAGTGGCGGCGCAGCGCGTCTCGCCATCACGGCGTTCGCGGGTCACGGCGATGGCGACAGCCAAGCGAATCCCTCCGTCATCTCTCGACCAGGGAACGTTAGGCTTATCCGGGAGGGCCCGTCAAAAGGTGACGCAACGGGGTTCAACACTCTCCCGCTCATCCCGGCGAAAGCCGGGACCCAGTCCTGTCCAGCGAGACGCCGGCGCCTCAGGACTGTCTATGTGGCAAGCAGCATCCGCCCATCATCCAAAGCACTGGGTCCCGACTTTCGCCGGGATGAGCGGAGGGTTGCTAGTGCTTCTTCGAGCGCAGGGCCAGGACGCCGACGACCAGCACGACGAAGGCCGCGATCGCGCCGGCGATGAAGCTGCCGCCCGGCTGGAACCACAGCAGCAGGAAGACGATGGCGACGGATGTCGCCAGAGACCCCCATTTGGCCAGGCCCATGAACAGGTCGAACGTCGCCGCCTGTTCGCTGATCTCCTGCGAGCCGCGGACGTAGTCGTCGTGCGCGTGGGCGTCGGAGGCGTTGTGCGGGTCGGCCATGATCGGGTCCGGGAATCTGAAGGGCGTTGGCGTCCTTATAGCGGGGCCGGCCGCGCGCTCAAGCGGGCGGCGACAATTCGCGCCGGCGCCTCAATCGAGCGCCGCCAGCACGTCGCGGGTGAAGGCGATGAAATCGAAGCGCCGGCCCGCGGGGTCCTCGCCGCGGCGGACGATGACCACCCGCCGGCTGGGCACGATGATCACATACTGGCCGCGGTTGCCGTTGGCCGAGATCGTGTCCGGCGGCACGCCCTCGCTGTTGTTCATCAGCCAGAAGGTCGCGCCATAGCCCTGGGCGCCGCGCGGCTGCGGACCGGACGGCCTCGAGACGTAGTCCCGCCAGCCCACGGGCAGCACCCGCACCCCGTCCACCACCCCGTCGTCGACATACAGCTGGCCGAAGCGGGCCAGGTCGCGCGCCGTCGACCACACCTGGCTGGACAGGACATAGTTGCCGCGCCAATCGGTCTCGGCCCAGGTGTCGTGCATGCCCAGCGTCCGGAACAGTTCGGCCGGCGGGTGGGCGCCAAAGGTCTCCGCGATGCTCTGCACCGCCAGCAGGGTGTCGTTGTTGGCGTAGCGATAGCGCGCCCCGGGCGGCGCGATCAGCGGCCAGGTCGTCGCCTGCTCGTCCACGCCGACGCCGCCGAAATAGAGCGCGTCGGTGCGGTTGCCGGCCGTGTCGCTGGTCAGGCCCGAGGCCATGCGCATCAGCTGGTCGAGGGTGATCGCCCCGCGCGGATCGCCCTCGCGGCTCCAGTCGGCGATGGCGGCGGGCGCGTTCACATCGACCTCGCCGCGCTGGACGGCCGCGCCGATGATCGTCCCGGCCAGCGACTTGGCCACCGACCATGTCCGCTGCGGCGTGTCCGGGCCGAAGCCGGGCGCGTACCATTCGCCCACCAGCCGGTCGGCCTGCAGTACGACCACGCCCGTGGTGTTGGCCCCCTCGCCGTAGCCGCCCTCCCGCGCCCGGACCAGCGCGGCCTCGAGGGCGGCCGGGTCGCGGGGGACGCCGATCTCGAAACCGGGCTCCGGTTGAACCGCCTGCCGCGCCGTTTCGGCGACCCCGTCGGACCAGCCCACCGGCATGATCGAACAGCCCCGGCCGGGGTGCCACACAGCCGTGCGGGGCGGCATGGCCTCGTCCCAGGCGACCGAGACGCTGTTCGGCCCCACCTCGGCGGTCATCTCGCGCACCAGCGGGTCCAGTTCGGGATAGATCCCGACCAGTTCGTTGGCCTCGACGCTCCCGACCGTGCGGGATCCGCCGGCGGCCTCGGCGTTCTTCACGGCGCCGCAGACCATCAGGGCCTTGTAGCCGGCCGCCATCGCCCGGGTCGCGGGCGTCGGCTCCGGCGGCGTCTGGGCGGCCGCCGGCAGGGCGAAAGCGACGGCGGCGGCGAGGATCAGGAGGCGCATGCCGGGACGCTCGCCCGGCCACGCCGGCCCGTCAACTCAGACCAGCGCCTCGAACCGGTCGATCAGCCCCTCCAGCCGCTTCGTGCCGATGGTCCAGAAGGTCGGGTCGCGCGGGTTCAGGCCGAACGGCGCCAGGGCCTCGACGTAGCCCTTCGACCCGCCCCCCGCGAGCAGCTCGCGATACAGCGGCGTGAAGCCCTCGGGATCCCTGGCCCGCGTCTCCATCAGCGCCGCCACCAGCAGATCTCCGAAGGCATAGGCGTAGACGTAGAAGGGCGAGTGCACGAAGTGGCTGACATAGCTCCACCAGTGCTCATAGCCGGGGTTCAGCGTCACCGACGGCCCGAGCGACCCGCCCATCTCCTCCAGCCACAGGGCGCTGATCCGCTCGACGGAGACTTCACCCGCCGCCCGCTCGTCGTGGAAGCGGGTCTCGAAGCGGTGGAAGGCGATCTGGCGGATCACCGTGTTCAGCCCGTCCTCGATCCGCCCGGCCAGCAGGCCGCGCTGCTCGGCCTTCGGCGCGGTCTTCAGCAAGCGGTCGAAGGTCAACCCCTCGGCGAAGATCGAGGCGGTCTCGGCCAGGGTCAGCGGCGTGTCGGCCAGCAGACTCCCCTGCCCCGCCGCCAGCGTCTGGTGCACCCCATGGCCCAGCTCATGCGCCAGCGTCAGCACGTCCCGGCGCTCGCCCATCCAGTTCAGGAAGACATAGGGATGCCGGTCCGAGGTCACCGGATGGGCGTAGGCCCCCGACTGTTTCCCAGGCCGCGCCCGGCCGTCGATCCACGGCCTGTCGAAGAAGCCCTGCGCCCGGTCGGCGAACTCGGCGCCGAGGTCCGAGAAGCTTTCCAGCACCAGTTCGCGGCCCTGCGCCCAGTCGTAGCCGCGCGGGGCGGTCGTCTCGATCGGAGCGTTGCGGTCCCACTGGTCCAGCTTCGCCTTGCCCATGGCCTTGGCCTTGAGCGCATAATAGCGGTGCGACAGGCGCGGATAGGCGGCCGCGACCGCCTCGGCCATGGCGTCGACCGCCTCGCCGTCGACCTCATTGGCCAGATGGCGGCTGTCGGCGGGTCGCTTGAAACCGCGCCACCGGCCTTCCAGAGCATGGTCGGCGGCCACGGTGTTGAGCACCAGCGCCATGGTCTGCACCCGCGCCGCCAGCGCCTCGTTCAGGCCCTCGGCCGCCGATTTGCGTTTCGCCGCCTTCGGGTCCGACAGCCGGTTCAGCGCCTCCGACAGGGTCAGTTCGTCCTTGCCGGCCTTGACCTTCATCGCCGCCAGGGTCTCGTCGAACAGGCGCGGCCACTGGGCGCTGATCGGACCGCGCTCGGCCAGGAAGGTCTCCAGTTCGTGCGACAGCTCGTGCGGCTTCATCGCCCGCACCCGCCGCAGCCACGGCCGCCAGCGCGCGGCGGCGGGCGAGGCGGTGAGGGCGGCGTCGATCTCGGCCTCCTCCAGCTGGTTGATCTCGAGTGTGACCCATACGGTCGGGGTGGCGATGACGGTGATCTTCTCGCGCACCGTCGCCTCGAAGCCCTGCGCGCCAGCGTCGTTGCGGTCGGTCGAGGCGGCGAGGAAAGCGTAGGCCCCGAGCCCGCCCAGCAGATCGGACGCCTGTTCGTACCGGCTCACCGCCCGGTCCAGCCGTTCGCCCAGCACGGCCGCGTCCGCCTTCGCCGCCACCAGCCGCCCCTGCAGGGCGTTGAGCTCCCCGACCAGGGCGCGGGCGCGCTCGAGGTCGGCCTCGATGCGCGGGTCCTCGCGCGAGGCGTACAGGTCGGTCAGGTCCCACAGCGGGGCTTCGGTCGGATCGGCGGGGGTCTGGAAGGGTGCGTTCATACCCTCCGTTGTGGGGTCGCGCGCGCTCCGGCGCAACGGCCGAAAGCCGCCAGACGCCCGGCGCGGCGCCTGTCACATCGGCGGCGAAGGAGACCCACGATGAGCTTTCGCATCCACGCCCTGCCCCTGGCGCCGTTTCAGCCCCTGTTCGCCCTCGACGACGATGCGCTGCTGGAGATCGGCGCGCGACGGATGGTCGCCGACGCCCCGCACGCCGCGCCCTGCCGGGTCAGCCTGGCCGATGCGGAGCCCGGCGAGCGGCTGATCCTGCTCAACCACCGCCATCTCGAGGCCGCCGCCAGCCCCTATCGGAGCCAAGGCCCGATCTTCGTGCGCGAAGCCGCCGTCGAGGCGGCGCCGGCGGCCGGTGAGATTCCGGACATGCTGGCGCGGCGCCTGCTGTCCGCCCGCGCCTATGACGCCGACTGGATGATGACCGACGCCGATGTGGTCGAGGGCCGCGATCTGGCCGGACGGCTGGCGGGCTGGTTCGCCGATCCGGCGGTCTCGACCATCCACCTGCACACGGCGCGACGCGGCTGCTTCCTGGCCATGGCCGAAAGGGCCTGACCGGGCGGCTCAGATACCCAGCCACCGCCGCCAAAAGCCCCTCGCTGAAGCGGACGCCGACGCCCCTTTCACGGATTTCTCGCGGGGCGGGGACGACGGCGGGTCGCCTGCAGGAACGAAGTTGGCAATCAGCGTCTGCAGATCAGGCTCTTCGACCATCTGCGCCGCCACGTCGCGCGGCAGCCAGGCGCGCTCCCGTTCCGCCCGCTCCTGCCAATCGGCGTGTTCGATGGTCACCTCAAGTCCGTACAGGTCGACCGTGCACCAGCGCGACGCGCGACGCTTCAGCACCTTCAGATAGCGGAAGCTGCCCAGCGGCCGGTCGCCGACCACGCCCTCGACGCCCGCTTCCTCCAGCGCCTCCAGCGCCGCCGCCTCGGCGTCCGTCTTGCCGGACATGCGGCCGCCCTTGGGGGTCACCCATCGCCGCGTTTCGCGCGAGGTGACGAGCAGGATTTCGACGCCCTCGGTCCCGCGCCGCCACGGCAGGGCCGCGACCTGGCGCCGCTCTGCGGGCTGGGTGCGGGCGAGGGTCTTGGTCGTCAAATCAGGAAGGCTCCGCCGATCCGGAGGCGCAGGCCCCGATGGCGAAGCGCCAGGGAATCCTGCGACACCCGTGTCCGGTCAGTCCCGCGTCTGGCCGGGCGCGTCAACCCGTCTGAACACGGAAGATTTTCGCCGGCGCGGTTTCGCGGTCAGCGGAACGGCTTGGTCGCCGCGTCGCCGAGCGCCTCGCAGTCGAAGCGGATGCAGAACTTCTCCATCAAGGCCGTCATCCGCGGGATCAGCAGCGGCATCATGATTTGCTGGGCTTCATAATTCAGATCGACCTGCTTGCGGACGAGCGACCGGCCGACGGGCGACTCATAGAAGCCGATCGCGGCCTCCAGCTCCGGCACGGTGAAATTATCGGCCACATTGTCGCGCAGCTGGACGATGGTCTCGTCGACCACTTCGGCGAGCATCTCGCCCAGGCTTTCGGTCATCCAGGCGCGCTGGTCGGCGGGCAGGCCGGAACCGCTGTAGCCCTCCTCCATCTGCCGCCGCATCTGTTTCAGCACGTCGCCGCCCTGGGTCAGTTCCAGATAGCGTTCGGCGAGGTTCAGATGATTCTCCCGCGCGGGATCGGGCGCGTCCTGGGCGAAGGCCGGCCCGGTGGAGACCGCCAGCGTGGCGGCGACGATGACGGCGATGAAACGCATGGTTGTCCCCCCTGAAGGTCCCCTACCCTCGCCCCGGCGACGGAGCCACGCAAATGAAAACGGCGGCGGAGATCGCTCTCCGCCGCCGCAGTTCCGATAGTTCGAAGACCGATCAGGCGCCCAGCGAGGCCGGGTCGATCTTGAAGCCGGGGCCCATGGTGGACGACAGGCTGATCCGCTTGACGTAGGTGCCCTTGGCGCCGGCCGGCTTGGCCCGGGTCAGGGCGTCGACGAACGCCTTGACGTTGGCTTCCAGCGCGGCCTGGTCGAACGAGGCCTTGCCGATGCCGGCGTGAACGATGCCCGCCTTTTCGACGCGGAACTCGACGGCGCCGCCCTTGGCGTCCTTGACCGCCTGGCCGACGTTCGGGGTCACGGTGCCGACCTTCGGGTTCGGCATCAGGCCGCGCGGGCCCAGCACCTTACCCAGACGGCCGACCAGGGCCATCATGTCCGGCGAGGCGATGACCCGGTCGAACTCCATGAAGCCGCCGTTGATCTTCTCGTACAGATCCTCGGCGCCGACGTGCTCGGCCCCGGCCGCGCGGGCTTCGTCAGCCTTGGCGTCCTTGGCGAAGACGGCGACGCGGACGTCACGGCCGGTGCCCGAGGGCAGGTTGACCACGCCGCGGACCTGCTGGTCGGCGTGACGCGGGTCGACGCCCAAGTTGACGGCGATCTCGATCGACTCGTCGAACTTGGCCGAGGCGTTGTCCTTGACGGCCTTGATGGCGTCGGCGAACGGCAGATCGACCGTCACGTCGCCGGTGCGGGCCTTGAAGCGCTTGGTTTGCTTGGCCATGTGCTTAGCCCTCCACGACGTTGAGGCCCATGGCGCGAGCCGAGCCTTCGATGATCTTGGTCGCCGCGTCCAGGTCGTTGGCGTTCAGATCCTTCATCTTCTTTTCAGCGATCTCGCGCAGCTGGGTGCGGGAAATCTTGCCGGCCACTTCGCGGCCCGTCATCTTCGAGCCCGAGGTGATCCCGGCGGCCTGCTTGATGTAGTGGGTCGCGGGCGGGGTCTTGGTGACGAAGGTGAAGCTCTTGTCCTGGTAGACGGTGATCACCGTCGGCAGGGGCGTGCCCTTCACTTCCTTCTCGGTGCGGGCGTTGAACTCCTTGACGAAGCCCATGATGTTGACGCCGCGTTGACCCAGAGCAGGGCCGATCGGGGGCGACGGCGTGGCGTTGCCCGCGGGCACCTGCAGCTTGATGTAGCCGAGAATCTTCTTGGCCATTGGTCTCTCCTGACTGTGGCCCTGAACTCAATCAGGACCGGTGAGCCGTGGTCGTGGCATGGCTGCCTCCCACGGATTTATGCGGGCGAACCCGCACCGCCCCTCAGAGCGAGGCGCGCGTGTAGCGGATACGGGGCGAAAAGGCAAACGGCGGCCCGTGAAGGCCGCCGCTGCGAGGATGTACCGTATGTGCCGTTTGTCGACGGTGTCGCGAGAGCGGTGTCGCGGATGTAGCGCCCGAAATGTAGCGGGTCGGAATCGACCTAGGCGGCGCTCTTCTCGACCTGGCTGTACTCCAGATCGACCGGGGTCGGGCGTCCGAAGATGGACACGGCCACGCGCAGGCGGGCGTTGTCCTCGTCGACGCTCTCGACCTGGCCGTCGAAGCTGGCGAACGGACCGTCGATGACCTTGACGGTCTCGCCGATGTCGAAGCGGATGGTGGGCTTCGGACGTTCGACGCCCTCTTCCACGGCCCCGATGATGTTCTGGACCTCACGCTCCGAGACCGGCAGCGGCTTGGTGCCGCCGGCGGCGCCGAGGAAGCCCGTCACCTTCGGGGTGTTCTTGACCAGGTGATAGGCGTCGTCGGTCATCTCCATCTTCACCAGCACATAGCCGGGGAAGAATTTGCGCTCCGAGTTGACCTTGCGGCCGCGGCGGATCTCGACGACGTCCTCGGTCGGCACCAGGATTTCCGAGAAACAGTCTTCGAGCCCCTGCTGGCGCGCCTGGTCGGTCAGGTGCTGCGCCACCTTCTTCTCGAAATTCGAGTAGGCGTGGACGATGTACCACTTGTGGCGCGGATTGGCGGCGGGCTTCGCGGGAACGGCGTCGGTCATGGGCTGTCTCTTACTGGCCGATAGCCAGGATGTTGCGCGAGGCGAAGGCCAGCATGGTGTCCACCAGGAAGAAGAAGGCGGACGCGAGCGCGACCATGATGAAGACCATCACCGAGGTGATCCAGGTCTCCTTGCGGCTCGGCCACACGATCTTGCGACGCTCGGCGTTCACCTGGTTGATGAACTGCGGAACCGAGACCCGCGGCTTCTTCGGCGCGTCAGCCGCGACGGCGGCGCCCGCTATGGCGGGTTGGGCGGTCTGGGGGCGGCGCCCGGGGGTCTTGGCCTTGGCCATCACTGATCCGTCAAAGAATTGTTCCTGTCGCCCCCAGATAGGGGCTCCCATCCGGCGGCGACAGGGGAAATGGCAGGAGTTGGGGGACTCGAACCCACGACCCCCGGTTTTGGAGACCGGTGCTCTACCAGCTGAGCTAAACTCCTAGACGAAAAACCGCCCGCCCCGAAGGACGCACAGGATCGCCAGACCGGGGCGTATGCCCCACGCCGCCCCGGTTTTCAAGGGCGGAACGGTCAACTCTCGTGATGGGCCGCCTGGGCGCTGGCCTCGTCCTCGGGCTTGACCACCTGACGGAACAGCAACTTGTCGATGCGCCGGTCGTCCATGTCGATGACCTCGACCTCGAACCGGCCCAGCTGCAGCACCTCGCCCTCGTCGGGCACGCGCGAGAGCTGGTGCAGCACCAGGCCGGCGACGGTGTGGAAGCCCTCGGCCTCGCCGAAGTCCTCGCCCAGCGCGTCGGCCAGCTCCTCGATGTCCGCCTGGCCGTCGACCAGCCAGCTGCCGTCCTCGCGCTGGCGGATGTAGGCCTCGTCCTCGTCGTGGCTCTCGTCGAAATTGCCGGCGATCATCTCCAGCAGGTCAGTGGCGGTCACCACGCCTTCGAAGGCGCCGTACTCGTCGACCAGGAAGGCCATGTGGACCTTGGACGCCTTCATGATCCCCAGCGCCTTCAGCACCGAGGTCGACTGCGGGATGAAGGCCGGCGTCTGGACCAGACGCTCGATGTTGAACTCGCCGTTGTCCAGCAGGCTGTCCAGCAGGTCCTTCTTGTGGATCACGCCCAGCGGATTATCGACGTCGCTCTCGCGCGCCACCACGATGCGCGAATAGGGGCAGGTGCGCACCTCCTGCCGCAGCTGCTCCTCGCTGTCGTCCAGCGCGATCCAGAACACCTCGTGGCGCGGGGTCATGGCCACCCGGATGGGACGGTCGCCGAGGCGCAGGATCTCCTCGATCATCTCCTGCTCTTCCGGCTCGATCAGACCCGACGCCGTGCCCTCGGCGATCATGGTCTCGACCTCTTCCTGGGTGACGTCCGAACCGTCGCGGTCCTTGACCCCCATGAGCTTCAGAATGGCGGAGGTCGAGGCGGTCAGCACCACAACGAACGGCTTCAGCACCGTGGCCACGGTCGAGATCGGAGCCGCCATCTTGGAGGCGATCGATTCCGGGAAGATCAGCGCCAGCCGCTTGGGCACCAGTTCGCCGACGATCACCGACACATAGGTGATGAAGACGATGACCAGGACGGTCGAAAAGATTTCGGTATAGGCGGCCAGCGCGGGGAAGGCCGCCTCAAGCAGGACGTTCAGCTCCCCGGCTATGGCCGCCTGACCATAGGCGCCGGCGGCGATGCCGATCAGGGTGATGCCGACCTGCACGGCCGACAGGAAATGAGTCGGATCCTCGGCCAGCTTCAGGGCGGCCCGGGCGCCCCGGTCGCCTCTTTCGGCGCGGCTGTGCAGCTTGGATTTGCGGGAGGACACGACCGCGAGTTCGGTCATGGCGAACAGGCCGTTCAGCACTACGAGCAGCAGTACGACGACGATGGCGATGGCTAACATCTAGGGAGAGCGGGACCGGCGCGGCGCGACAGTCGGCGTCCGCCCGACGGATGATAGGGGGGTTTTCCCCCGACCGCCATGAATTCCTTCGCGCCTAGCGGCTGCGGCCGACCTCGGTCGAGCCGTAGGGGCCTGACGCGCCCCCATTGTCCGGTCCCAGGGCGGCGCAGGCCGACATGCCGATCAGGGTGCCGATGAACAGTCCGGTTCGAAGCGCGCGCCGCATGGTTACTGAATCCCTAACGTCCGTGATCCGAACGTAGGCCCCCGAACGGAGTTCCCCGCAAGCCCTGTCTCCCGCCCGGGGAATTGCGAAGGGGCGGCGCCTCGACGCCGCCCCTTGCAGGCGAAATTCCCGCCGCCGTCAGCCTTTGGGCGGCGCCGCCGCCGAACGGGCGGCGGTCTTGCCGGTGACCTTGTCGGCCCAGCGTTGCGCCACCTGGCCGGCCGCCGATCGTCCGCCGAGACCGAAGGCCAGGGCCGCCGCCACCGCCGCCGCGCCCAGCACCAGGCCGAAGGCCAGCAGCACGACGTCGTCGGCGATCCCCATGAAGCGCAGGCCCATGGCCGTGGCCAGGGCGATGGTCGCCCAGCGCACCAGGGTCGAGGCGAAGCGGTCGGCCCCGCCCGTGCCCTTTTCGATCAGCCGCGCCAGCACGTCGGCGATCAGCACGCCGGCGGTGATGATGACGCCGCCCACGATCACGCGCCCGGCCAGGCCGAGAATCTCCTCGACCGTGGCGGCGAGGGTGGCGAACTCCAGCAGCCGGGCGGCCTCGACCGCCGTGAAGGCGACGATGGCCACCATGACCAGCTTGCCGACCACCCGCGAGGGCGTCATCGGCGCGGGCGCCGTCGACTCGCCCAAGGCCGCGGCCATCGCCGGAGTCACATCGCCGGCGTAAGGGGCCGTCGCCGGCCGTTCGGCGGCGGACCGGTCCGAGGCCAGGTTCATCACCCCGCGGACGCTGCGGTCGAAGCCGGTGGCGGGCAGGACGCGTTCGACGACCTGCGCCACCCAGCGGCCGATGAACCAGCCGATGGCCAGGACGATGGCCGCGGCCAGCACCCGCGGGATGGCGTCGAACACCGTCGACAGCACGGCCACGGCGGGCACGGTCAGGGATTCGATGCCCAGCTGCTCCAGCGCCGCGATGGTGATCGGGATCAGCACCAGGACGAACACCAGGGTGCCCACGGCGGTGCTGACGCCGGTCGAGCCGGTCGCCCGCGACAGGCCGGCCTTGTCGAGCCAGCGGTCGGCGTTGGCGGCCTGCAGCGCCGCCTCGGTGACCCGCCGGGCCAGGGTGGCGACGACGAAACCGATGAAGAAGATCAGCGCCGCGCCGAGCACGTTGGGCAGGAACGAGGCCACCTGGGTCAGCAGGGCGTTCAGCGGCGTGACCACCTGGCCGAGGTTCAACACCCCCAGGGCGGCGACCACCCCGAACAGCAGGATCAGCCAGAGGGCCACGTCGCCGAGGCTGTGGCCGATCGAATGTTTCGGGTTTTCGCTCAGATTGGCCTTTGACGCGCCGGGGATGCGATCGACCCCCCGGGCCAGCGCCCATTTGACCGCCTTGCCGATGAACCAGGCCGCCACGAGGATCAGCAACGCGCCCAGCACGCGCGGCGCCCAGACCTCGATCAGCGCCTCCCAACCGATGAATTCGTATCCTGTATCGTACATGCGATCAGCCCAATTCCCGCCGCGACCGTCGCGGCGTCCTCCGGTTGGAAACAGGAGGGGACCGGCAATGTTCCGGCCGGCCTCGCCCGGGCTGCCGGTCCGGACAGCAAAACGGCCCCCGGATCGCTCCGGGGGCCGTTCTGTATTCAGGTCAGACGACCGAGCTTACTCGGTGATCTTCGACACCACGCCGGCGCCGACGGTGCGGCCGCCTTCGCGGATGGCGAAGCGCAGGCCCTGGTCCATGGCGATCGGGGTGATCAGCTCGACGTTCAGCTCGGCGTTGTCGCCGGGCATGATCATCTCGACACCTTCCTTCAGGTGCACGATGCCGGTCACGTCCGTGGTGCGGAAGTAGAACTGCGGGCGGTAGTTGGTGAAGAACGGCGTGTGACGGCCGCCCTCTTCCTTGGTCAGGATGTAGGCCTCGGCCAGGAATTTCGTGTGCGGGGTGATCGAACCCGGCTTGCACAGAACCTGACCGCGCTCGACGTCCTCACGCTTGGTGCCGCGCAGCAGCACGCCGACGTTGTCGCCCGCCTGGCCCTGGTCCAGCAGCTTGCGGAACATCTCCACGCCCGTGCACACCGTCTTCTGGACCGGACGGATGCCGACGATCTCGACTTCCTCGCCGACCTTGACGATGCCCTTCTCGACCCGGCCCGTGACCACGGTGCCGCGGCCCGAGATCGAGAACACGTCCTCGACCGGCATCAGGAACGGCAGGTCCAGCGGACGCGCCGGCTGCGGGATGTATTCGTCGACCGTCTTCATCAGCTTCAGGATCGACTGCTCGCCGATCTCCGGGTTGACCCCGTCGGTCGCCGCCTTGGCCGAACCGGCCGTGATCGGAATGTCGTCGCCCGGGAACTGGTAGCTGGACAGCAGCTCGCGGATCTCCATCTCGACCAGCTCGAGCAGCTCGGCGTCGTCGACCAGGTCGACCTTGTTCATGTACACCACCAGCGCCGGCACCCCGACCTGACGGGCCAGCAGGATGTGCTCGCGCGTCTGCGGCATCGGGCCGTCCGCGGCCGACACCACCAGGATGGCGCCGTCCATCTGCGCCGCGCCCGTGATCATGTTCTTCACATAGTCGGCGTGGCCCGGGCAGTCGACGTGGGCGTAGTGACGGTTCTCCGTCTCGTATTCCACGTGCGCCGTGTTGATCGTGATGCCGCGCGCCTTCTCTTCCGGCGCCGCGTCGATGTCGGCGTAGTTCATCGCCTTGCCGCCGCCGGCCTTGGCCAGAACCATCGTGATCGCCGCCGTCAGCGTCGTCTTGCCGTGGTCCACGTGACCGATCGTGCCGATGTTGCAGTGCGGCTTGTTACGTTCGAACTTTTCCTTGGCCATTCTCTTCTCTCCGTCCCCTGAACAGGGGGCTTTGTCCTAGTGTTTCAGGGGTTTGTTTAAGCGGAATACTTCTTGATCACTTCGTCGGCGACGTGTTGCGGCACCGGCTCGTAGTGGTCGTACTGCATGGTGAAGGCGGCGCGGCCCTGCGACATGCCGCGCAGCGTGTTCACATAGCCGAACATGTTGGCCAGCGGCACGAAGGCGTTCACGACGGTGGCGTTGCCGCGCATGTCCTGACCCTGGATCATGCCGCGACGGCCGTTCAGGTCGCCGATGACCGAGCCCAGATACTCTTCCGGGGTCACGACCTCGACGGCCATGATCGGCTCGAGCAGCTTGGGCGCGCCCTTCTCCTTCAGTTCGCGGAAGGCGGCGCGGGCCGCGATCTCGAACGCCAGCACGCTGGAGTCGACGTCGTGGTACTTGCCGTCGGTCAGGGTCGCCTTGAAGTCGATCAGCGGGAAGCCGGCCAGCAGGCCGCCGTCCTTGATGGACATCAGGCCCTTCTCCACGCCCGGGATGTATTCCTTCGGCACGGCGCCGCCGACGATCGAGCTTTCGAACACGAAGCCCGAGCCGGGCTCGCCCGGTTCGAAGGTGATCATGACGCGGGCGAACTGGCCCGTGCCGCCGGTCTGCTTCTTGTGCGTGTAGTCGATGTCGACCTTGCGGCCGAGCGATTCACGATAGGCCACCTGCGGCGCGCCGATGGTGGCGTCGACCTTGTAGGTGCGACGCAGGATGTCGATCTTGATGTCGAGGTGCAGCTCGCCCATCCCCTTGAGGATGGTCTGGCCCGACTCGTGATCGGTCGAGACGGTGAAGGACGGGTCTTCCGAGGCCAGCTTGGCCAGGGCGACGCCCAGCTTCTCCTGGTCGGCCTTGGTCTTGGGCTCGACCGAGATCTCGATCACCGGCGCCGGGAATTCCATCTTCTCGAGGATGACCGGCGACTTCAGGGGATCGCACAGGGTGTCGCCGGTGCGGGTGTCCTTGAGGCCGGCCAGGGCGACGATGTCGCCGGCGTAGGCTTCCTTGATGTCCTCGCGGTTGTTCGAGTGCATCTGCAGCATGCGGCCGACGCGCTCGCGCTTGTCGCGGCTGGAGTTCAGCAGGTTCTGGCCGGTCTCCATCTTGCCGGAGTACAGGCGGCAGAAGGTCAGGGAGCCGACGAAGGGGTCGTCCATGATCTTAAACGCCAGCACCGACAGGGGCTCGTCGTCCGAGGCGCGGCGCACGACCGGCTCTTCCGTCTTGAAGTCGATGCCCGGGGTCGGCGGGATGTCGAGCGGCGACGGCAGATAGTCGACGACGGCGTCGAGCAGGGTCTGCACGCCCTTGTTCTTGAAGGCCGAGCCGCACAGGATCGGATAGAAGGCGCCGGTCAGCACCGCCTTGCGGATGCATTTCTTCAGCGTCTCGAGCGAGGGCTCCTGGCCGTCGAGGTAGGCCTCCATCGCCTCGTCGTCGAGTTCGACGGCGTTGTCGATCAGGTACTGACGGGCCTCATTGGCCTTGTCGACCAGATCGGCCGGGATCGGGCCGACGGTGTAGTTGGCGCCCAGGGCGTCGTTGTCCCAGACCACCGAGGTCATGGAGACGATGTCGACCAGGCCGCTCAGCGAGCTCTCGACGCCGATCGGGAACTGGATCGGCACGGCCTTGGCGCCGAGACGATCGCGGATCGACTGCACCGAGGCGTCGAAGTCGGCGCCGATCTTGTCCATCTTGTTGACGAAGACGATGCGCGGAACCTTGTACTTGTCGGCCTGGCGCCAGACGGTCTCGGTCTGCGGCTCGACGCCGGCATTGCCGTCCAGAACCGTCACGGCGCCGTCGAGCACGCGCAGCGAACGCTCGACCTCGATGGTGAAGTCGACGTGGCCGGGGGTGTCGATGATGTTGAGGCGCTTCTCTTTCCAGTAGGCGGTCGTCGCGGCCGACGTGATGGTGATGCCGCGCTCCTGCTCCTGGTCCATCCAGTCCATGGTCGCGGCGCCGTCGTGGACTTCGCCGATCTTGTGGGACTTGCCGGTGTAATAGAGAATCCGCTCGGTCGTCGTCGTCTTGCCCGCGTCGATGTGGGCCATGATGCCGAAGTTGCGATAGTCTTCGATTTTATGCGTGCGGGGCATGGGAGCGTGCCTTGCGGTCAATGCGGGCGCCGCGGACGGCGTCTCGGGGGGAATGTCGGATAAGCGGGCGCGGGCGATTTAGCTCAAACCGCCCGCCCCGGATAGTCACGTAAATAGGAACCCGCGGCCTTCACTTGAAGACCGCCGGCTCCCTGAGGGCTTACCAGCGGTAGTGGCTGAAGGCGCGGTTGGCCTCGGCCATCTTGTGGGTGTCTTCGCGCTTCTTGACCGCGGTGCCGCGGTTGTTCGAAGCGTCCAGCAGTTCGGCGGCCAGCTTTTCCGTCATGGTGTTCTCGCCCCGCTTGCGCGCGGCGTTGACCAGCCAGCGGATGGCGAGGGCCTTGCGGCGATCCGGACGGACCTCGACCGGCACCTGGTAGGTGGCGCCGCCGACGCGACGCGAGCGGACTTCGACCGCCGGAGCGACGTTTTCCAGGGCGCGCTGTGGAAGGTCGCGACGGGCTCCTGGTCCTTCTTCTTGTCGGCCAGGATGTCGAAGGCGCCGTAGACGATGTTCTCGGCGACGGCCTTTTTGCCCTCGTACATGACGTAGTTCATGAACTTGGTGACGGTCAGATCCTTGAATTTGGGATCCGGCAGAACTTCGCGCTTCTGTGCGCGGTGACGACGGGACATGGGACGGGCCTTCTAAAGCGGTGTCTGGGGCCCCGGACGAGCCGGGAAAATCGGGTGGGGCGGGCCGGCTTATTTCGGACGCTTGGCGCCGTAGTGCGAACGGCGCTGCTTGCGGTCCTTGACGCCCTGGGTGTCGAGCACGCCGCGCAGGATGTGGTAACGCACGCCGGGCAAGTCCTTGACGCGGCCGCCGCGGATCAGGACCACCGAGTGCTCCTGCAGATTGTGGCCTTCGCCGGGGATGTAGCACACGGCTTCGATGCCGGTGGTCAGACGCACCTTGGCGACCTTACGCAGGGCCGAGTTCGGCTTCTTCGGGGTCGTCGTATAGACGCGGGTGCAGACGCCGCGGCGCTGCGGGCAGCCCTTCAGGGCCGGGACCTTGTTGCGGACCGGCTTGGGGGAGCGCGGCTTGCGGATCAGCTGGTTGATAGTCGGCATCGAGTACTCGTCTCTTCCAATTCGATGGGGGCGTGTGCCTTTCGGCCGGAGCGCCCCGGTGAGCCTTCTTTTCGGACGACGCCGATGCGCCGCCCCGGGTTTGATTTCGAGCAGCGAAGGCGACAAACAGAAAAGCCGGAACGCGCGCTTCGGGCGTTCCGGCGGGCGACAGCCCGGTCGTTCGATTGTCACGATCCCGACGAACGCTGACGCGCCCGCCTCGAAAGTGGGCGGCTTCTACGCCGGGAGGGGGCCGCGGTCAAGGGCGGCGGGTCGCCGCCGTCTGACTGGCGCGGCCGGAGCGGCCCCTGACCAGGCCCCAATATGGCCACGCTGACGCCCTCCACTGCCGGTTGCGGAAACGGAGGGCCGATGCGGGACCTGGGGCTAGTCTGGCCGGCACGGGCCGAACGCTGGCGCACGCCGGCGATCGTGGCCCTGTCGGTGGGGCTGCACGCCCTGGTGCTGGGCCTGATCGGACTCCGGACCATTGGCCTCGACGCCGCGCCGCAACCGATCGAGCGCACCATCTACGTCGAGCTCGAGCCCCGCCCCCTGCTGCCCGGCGAGGTCGCCCGGGTGCGGCCGCCGCCGGACCGCCCGGAGGCGCCGCCGCAGGTCTT
>NZ_JAVHLH010000340.1 GCF_031082345.1 Brevundimonas sp.
GCGCGTCGCCATCGCCCGCGCCTTCCTCAAGGACGCTCCCATCCTGCTGCTCGACGAGGCCACCTCGGCGCTGGACACCGAGAGCGAGGCCCTGGTCCAGGCCGCGCTGGAACGTCTGATGGAGGGCCGGGCCACACTGATGATCGCCCACCGCCTGTCGACCGTGCGCAACGCCGACCGCATCTATGTCGTCGAGGCCGGCCGCATCGCCGAGACCGGCTCCCACGCCCAGCTGGTCAAGAAGGGCGGCCTCTACGCCCGGCTGGCGAAACAGCAGTCGCTGGACGGCGAGCCCGCGACGGTCGCGACCGTCGCATGAAGCCGCTCCGAAATCCCGCGGTCCAGAGCGCCCTCGGCTGGATCATGGCCGGCTGGCTGCGCTTCTGCTACGCAACCATCCGCTGGGAGCACCGCAACCGCGAACTGGTCGAGGCCATCTGGGATCAGGGCGGCGGCGTTCTGACCGTCTTCTGGCACTCCCGCACGTCTCTGGCCCCGGCCGTGTGGCCGCTGGACCGGGCCCAGCCGATCAAGGGCATGATCTCGCGCAGCGCCGACGGGGAACTTTTGGCCCGGGCGATGGCCCGGCTCGGCATTCCCGCCGTGCGCGGCTCCTCCGTCAACAAGGATAAGGGCGAGGTCGACAAGGGCGGAACCCAGGCCCTGCGCGACGGCCTGCGCCAGCTCAAGGTTGGCGGCCTCGCCATCACCCCGGACGGTCCGCGCGGCCCGGCGCGCAGCATGGCGGAGGGCCTGCCGGTCCTGGCGAAGCTGTCGAAGGCGCCGGTCCTGTTCGTCGGCCTGTCCTGCAACCCGGCCATCCGCCTGAACAACTGGGACCAGACCGTCATCCCCCTGCCCTTCGGCAAAGGCGCCGTGGTCTGGGACCGGGCGGATTTTCCCGAGGGGGCGGAACCGGGCGACGTCGTCGCCGACTGGACGGCGCGCATCACCGCAGTGGAGGCCGCCGCAGACGCCATTACCGGTCTGGAGCGGATCTGAAGTGAGCCCCGCCCTGATAGCCTACCGGCTGCTGACCCGTCTGCTGGAGCCGCTGGCTCCGCGCCTGCTCGACGCCCGCGCCAAACAGGGCAAGGAGGACCCGGCCCGCGTCGACGAACGCCTCGGCCTCGCCTCCGTCCCCCGCCCCGCCGGCGATCTGGTCTGGCTGCACGGCGTCAGCGTCGGCGAGACCCTGTCCCTGCTGCCCGTGGTCGAGCGGCTGCGCGACAAACGTCCCGACCTGACCGTGCTGGTCACCTCGGGCACCCTGACCTCGGCGACCCTGCTGGCCAAACGCCTGCAGCCCGGCGTCATCCACCAGTTCGCCCCCGTCGACACGCCCGGCGCCGTGCGCGCCTTCCTCGACCACTGGCGGCCCGCCGCCGCCGTCTTCGTCGAGAGCGAGCTGTGGCCCAACCTGATCCTCGAGGCCCGCCGCCGCGAGGTGAAGCTGATCCTCGCCAGCGCCCGGATCACGGAAAAGACCGTCGAAGGCTGGCGCCGCTTCCCCGGCGCCGCGCGCGAGATCGTCTCCGCCTTCGACCGCGTCCTGCCCCAGGACCAGGCCTCCGCCGCCCGGCTGGAGAGCCTCGGCGCCCGCATCGACGGCCATGTGAACCTGAAGCTCGCCGGGGCCGCCCCGCCGCACGACCCGGGAGCCTTCACCCGCCTCAGCGCCGCCATCGGCGACCGGCCTGTGGTCGTCGCCGCCAGCACCCACGACGGCGAGGAGATCGCGCTCGTCCGCGCCCTCGACAAGCTGGCCGATCGGCTGTGCCTGATCCTGGTTCCGCGCCATCCCGAACGCACCCCCGCCATCGCCGCCGCCCTGACCCGCGACGGCTACCGCTTCGCCCTGCGCTCCGACGGCCGCGAGCCCGACCGCGACACCGACCTCTATGTCGCCGACACCCTGGGCGAGATGGGCCTGTTCCTGCGTCTGGCCGATGTGGTGGTCATGGGCGGCAGCTTCTCCGCCGCCCTCGAGAAGCCCCCGGTCGGCGGTCACAATCCGCTGGAGCCGGCCCGCCTCGGCAAGCCCGCCGTCACCGGCCCGGACATGAGCAACTGGGCCGCCGTCACCGAGGCCTTGGTGGCCGCCGGCGGCCTCGCCGTGGTCGAGGCGCCGTGGGACCTGCCCGCCGTCCTCGCGCCCCTGCTGACCGACGACAAGGCCGCCCGGGCCATGGGCGACCGCGGCCGCCGCGCCGCCGCCGAGGCCGGCTCGGGCCTCGACCGCCTGTGGGACAGCTTGA
>NZ_JAVHLH010000341.1 GCF_031082345.1 Brevundimonas sp.
CGCCGCGCGGCGGGCGCGGAGGGGCGGGGGGCGTGGCGCGCGGCGGCTCCGTTCCGAGGACCTGACCGATGGACGCCCTGATCGACCTGCACGCGGCCCAGCCCTACTGGATCTGGCTGGCGCTCGGCGTGATCCTGCTGGCCGTCGAGTCGGCCTTCTCGACCGAATGGCTGTTGTGGCCGGCCGTAGCGGCGGGCGTGGTGGCGGTGGTCACCGCGCTGGGCCTGCCGCTGGGCGGATTCTGGGGCGAGGCCGCGCTGTTCGCGGTGCTGACCGTCGCCGCCACCCTGGCGTCGCGGCGACTGATCCAGCGGGTCAACCCCGCTGACAGCCCCGACATCAACGCCCGTGACAGCCGCCTGGTCGGCCAGCGGGCGCAGGTGGTGCAGGCCTTCGTCGACGGCCGGGGCCGGGTGTTCGTCTCAGGGTCGGAATGGGTCGCCGAGATCGAGGGCGCCGCGCCTCTGGCGGGCGAGAGCGTGATCGTCGAGGGTATGGACGGATCGAAGCTGAAGGTCCGGCCCGTCTAGCCCTTCATCTCGTCGATGCCGCGATTGGCGAGGCCGTCGGCGCGTTCGTTGAGTTCGTGGCCGGCGTGGCCCTTGACCCAGTGCCATTTGACGTCGTGACGGGCGCGGGCGGCGTCGAGGCGCTTCCACAGGTCCTCGTTCTTGACCGGCTTCTTGTCGGCGGTCTTCCAGCCCCGCGCCTTCCAGCCCCGGATCCATTCGGTGATGCCGGTCATGACGTATTTGCTGTCGGTGTGCAGATCGACGCGGCAGGGGCGGGTCAGGGCGTCGAGCGCCATGATCGCCGCCATCAGCTCCATGCGGTTATTGGTGGTCAGGGTCTCGCCGCCCCACAGCTCCTTCTCGTGACCGCCGCCGGTCTGGAGCACCGCGCCCCAGCCGCCGGGGCCGGGATTGCCGCGGCAGGCGCCGTCGGTATGGATGATCACGTGATTCATGGGCGCGTCCCTAACAGGTTCGCTTGGCGTCGCGCCACTGAACGGCCTATATGCGGGACCAAGTTTTCCGCTCGGGGCAATACCGCTCCGGCCACCGATAGAGATTGAGCCGCCATGCAGCCCGGTATCTGGCAAATCCTGATCATCGCCGTCCTCGCCCTCCTGCTGTTCGGCGGCCGGGGCAAGATCTCGGGCCTGATGGGCGACGCCGCAAAGGGCATCCGCGCCTTCCGCGACGGGCTGAAGGACACTGACGCCGAAAAGCCCCGGGACGAGCGCGCGGGCGCGCTGCCGCGCACCGAGGCCGAAAAAGAAGACCTGAAGTCGTAAGCGCCGTATCGCGTCGGAGACACTGACGGATGGGTGGTCTGGGGCCCGGCATCGGCGGGCTGGAAATCCTCGTCATCGGCCTGCTGGCGCTTATCGTCGTGGGACCGAAGGACCTGCCCCTGCTGATGCGCAAGGTCGGCAAGGCCGTGGGCAAGGCGCGCGCCATGGCCAACGAGTTCCGCTCCAGCTTCGACGAAATGGCGCGCCAGTCCGAACTGGATGAACTCCGCAAGGAGGTCGAGGCGCTTCGCACCGGCCAGGGCATGGTCCCGCTGGGCGCCGAGGCCGAGGCGGCCTTCCGGGACATCAGCGACGATCTGAACCGGCCGCTGGACGGTCCGGCGACCCAGCCGGCCCTGACCGGGCCGGATGAATGGCCGGATTCCGAGCCGGTGATGAAGCCGCTGGTGGAGGCTGAGCCCGTGTCGCCCAGGGCGGCTCCGAAACCGCGCGCGAAGAAGCCCTCCACGACCGCCGCCCCCGCCAGCGCCAAACCGCCGAGCAAAAAGTCAGCCCCTGCGAGGACCGAGGCCGTTCCGGCCAGGCCGAAGGCGCCCCGCAAGAAGGCGGTCGACCTGTGAGCCCGCATGACCGCGACGAGGACGAGATCGAGGCCTCGCGCGCGCCGCTGATGGACCATCTGATCGAGCTGCGCAGCCGGCTGATGATCTGCGTCGCCGCCTTCGTGGTCGGGTTCATCGGCTGCTTCATCGTCGCCGATCCGATCTACGTCTTTCTGGTCCAGCCCTTCGCCGTGGCGGCCCAGTTCCGCGAAGCGGCCGGGCCGGGCGGCAGCGTCTCGCCGTTCGACCTGATCCTGGGAACCGCCGGGCTGGTTCCGGTGCCGCAGGGTGACGGACAGACAGTCAATCTGATCTTCACCGCGCCGCTG
>NZ_JAVHLH010000342.1 GCF_031082345.1 Brevundimonas sp.
CACGCGGGCCTGGGCCGTCGTGGCGTCGCGCAGCCGGGCGTGTTCACGCTCGGTGATGCAGCGCGACGCCACGACGGCCCAGGCCCGCGTGCCCTGACGGCCCGTCGCAATTGAAAAGGGCGCTTCCGGCCGGAAGCGCCCTTTCTGCTGTCTGGACCCCGACCTAGTCGACAGGCTTCAGATGCTTGTCGAGCCAGCCGAACACTTCGGTATGCCATTGCAGGCTGTTGGCCGGCTTCAGCACCCAGTGATTCTCGTCCGGGAAGACGATCAGGCGGCTTTCGATGCCGCGCCGCTGCAGGGCGGTGAAGGTCGACAGGCTCTGGGCCGTGGGGATGCGGAAGTCGCGGTCGCCCTGAACCACCAGCATCGGATCGCGCCAGTTCTGCACATGGTTGGCCGGGTTGAATTCCTGGTAGCCGCGCGGGTTCTCCCACGGCGTGCCGCCGTACTCCCACTCGGTGAACCACAGCTCCTCGGTCGAATAGCCCATGCCGAAGGTGTCGAAGACGCCGTCGTGGTTGACTAGGCAGTCGAACTCGCCCGGCCAGTTGCCGGCGATCCAGTTGATCATATAACCGCCGTAGGAGGCGCCGAGGGCGCAGGCGTTGTCCCCGTCGAGGAAGGGATAGGCCTGCTGGGCGTGGGCCCAGCCCTTCTGCAGATCTTCCAGCGGGCGATCGCCCCAGTGCTGGCTGATCGAGTCGGTGAAGGCCTGGCCGTAGCCGGTCGAGCCGTGGAAATCGATCATCACCACCGCATAGCCGGCTCCGGCGTAGGTCGACGGGTTCCAGCGGTAGGACCAGCTGTTGCCGAACGAGCCCTGCGGTCCGCCGTGGATCAGGAAGGCGACCGGATATTTCCGGCCCTCGACATAGTTGGCCGGCTTGATGACGTAGCCGTGCACCGTCTCGCCGTTCCAGCCCTCGAAATTGAACTGCTCGGCCTCGCCGAACGCCTTGTCGTCCAGCTGCGGGTTCACATTGGTGATGCGGCGCGGCATCTCGCGACCGAGGAAGGTCTTCACATACAGCTCGCTCGGCCGGGTCAGGGAGTCCTGGGCGAAGACGAAGCCCGAGGGCGTCTGCTGGAAGGCCGAAACGTGGCCGGGGCCGGTCACCGGGACGACCAGGCCGTTGCGCGTGTCGATCGAGAAGATCCGGGTCTGACCGACGTCGCCAGCGGTGGCGTACAGGGTGTTTCCGTCCCGCGACCATTGCAGGCTGTCGGCCGAGCGGTCCCAGTTCGCCGCGATCTGGCGGACGCGGCCGGTCTCCATGTCGCGCAGGAAGATGGCGTATTTGTCGGCCTCGAAGCCGGGGCGGGCCATGGCGCGATAGGCCAGGGTGCGGCCGTCCGGCGAGAACACCGGGCCGGTGTCCCAGGCGTCATTGTCGTCGGTCAGGTTCTCGAACGTGCCGTCGCCGCTCAGGCCGTTGGTCCGCCAGAGGTCGAAATTGGTGCTCCACGGCTCGCTCTGGCCGGCCAGCCGGGCCGAGAACACCACCGCATCGCCCTCGGGCGTGAAGGTGAACTCGCCCTCGTCGCCGAACGGCTTGGAGGGGGTGTCGCCGTCAAAACCCTTGGTCACCCAGACCGGATCGCCCGAGCCGTCCGCATTGATCACGAACAGGTGGTTCTGGGTTCCGTCGTTCCAGGTGTCCCAGTGGCGCACGAACATGCGGTCGTAGACCTGGCCGGTGGTCTTGTCGTCCGCCTCGGCCTTCTGGCGGTCGACGGTGCAGGCCAGGTCGGCGCAGGACGGGAACACCGCCAGCGACACCACCACCTTGCCGGCGTCACGGCTCAGCCGGTAGGCGTTGACGTCGACCGGCAGGTCGGTGACCTGGACCGGCCCGGTTCCGTCGGCCTCGGCGCGCCAGACCTGGCTGGAGCCCGAGCGGCCCGACAGGAAATACAGCTTGCCGTCGGACCCCCAGCGGGCGGTGTTGGCGCCGCCCTCGCTGATGGCCAGCCGGCGGCCCTCGCCCGGATCCTGCAGGTCCATGATGTAGAGCGAGCCCGAGCGGCGATTGGCCTCCACGTCGGTCGTGGTCACCGAATAGACCACCCAGCGGCCGTCCGGCGACACCTGCGGATCGCCCAGCCGGTTGGCGCTGATCATGTCGCGATAATCAAACGGCTCGGCGGCCTGGGCCGGGGCG
>NZ_JAVHLH010000343.1 GCF_031082345.1 Brevundimonas sp.
CGCCGGCGAAGAAGCGCGAGACCCCGCCCCGCGAGCCGTCGCTGGATCTCGGCAAGCTGGCCGCTGAACGTCCGAACACCTCGCCGAACCGGGGCGACCGGCCGCCGTCGGGTCAGCGCTCCACCGGCGACCAGGGCCAGACCAGCGGTCCGGTGATCTCCTCGATGTTCGAGCAGGTCTATCCCAACTGGAACGTCTTCGTTGTCTGCGACATGGAGGGCGGAGACGACCTGCGCATCCAGTTCGACGTGACCCTGTCCCCCGACGGGCGCATCACAGACGGTCCCACCCTCGTCGGCGCCCGCGGCAATTCGGTCTATCAGGCCGCGACGGCCGAAGCCCTGCGGGCCCTGCGCGCCACCGCCCCCTTCGACGTCCCCCGAGGCTTCACCGGCGGCCGCTACCGGCCGACCTTCCTGACCGCGCGGGCCTGTCGCGGACGCTGACGACACCTGATCGCGCCCGAAAGTCGCCCCAATCACGGCCATGCTGGCCTTATGCGACCGGTTCGGCGACAAGAACCGGCGGACGTCTCAAACTGCGGGAGCCCTCTATGCGACTGAACCGACTTCTGGCGAGCGTCGCCATCCTTGCGATGACGGTCAGCGCCGCGACGGCCCAGACGCCGGCGGGCCCGCCGCAGTCGCAGGAACCGGAAGAAGTCATCATCGACCAGGGCGTGCTCCGCCCCTTCCAGATCGCCGTCGCCGACTTCGACGGCCAGAACGGCGCCGACCTGTCCCAGGTGATCCGGGCCGACCTGCGCCGCTCGGGCTATTTCGAGCCGCTCGATCCGGCCAGCTTCGTCGAGACCGGCCTGACCGTCGCCAACGCCCCGAATTTCCCGCAGTGGACCTCGATCGGGGCCCAGGCGGTGCTGTACGGTTCGGTGACCCGCCGGCCCGACAACCGCCACGACTTCGGCTTCCGCCTCTACGACCCCTACCGCCAGTGCCAGCTGGCCTCCTACCGCTTCACCGCCACGCTCGAGCAGTGGCGCCGCATCGGCCACAAGATCGCCGACGTCGTCTATCAGCGCATGACCGGCGAAGCCGGCCTGTTCGACAGCCGGGTTCTGTTCGTGTCCGAAAGCGGCACCCAGCTGAACCGCCTGTCGCGCCTGGCCATTTCGGACCAGGACGGGTTCGACCCGGTCTTCCTGACCGACGGCGCCGAGATCATCATGTCGCCGCGGTTCTCGCTGAACGATCCCAACGAGATCACCTTTGTCGCGCTGGGCAAGGACTACAGCCGCATCTACCTCAAGAATCTGTCGACCGGCCGCACCGAGTCTCTGGGCGAGTTCGACGGCCAGGTGCTGGCCCCGCGATTCTCGAACGACGGCTCGAAGATGGCCTTCTCGATCATCCGCGGCGGCAACACCGACGTCTATGTGATGGACCTGGCCAGCCGGCAGGTGCGCCGCCTGACCAATGACCCGGGCATCGACACCTCGCCCTCGTTCAGCCCCGACAACAGCCAGATCGTCTTCACCTCGGACCGCTCCGGCTCGGCGCGGCTCTACGTCATGCGCGCCGACGGCTCGGGCCAGCGCCCGATCTCGCGCGGCGGCGGGATCTACACCGCCCCGAACTGGAGCCCGCGCGGCGACCTGATCGCCTTCACCAAACAGGGCGGCGGCCGCTTCTCGACCGGGGTCATGCGCCCCGACGGCACCGGCGAGCGCATCCTGTCGTCCAGCTATTTCGAGGAGGGCCCGTCCTGGGCCCCGAACGGCCGCTACATCATGTTCGCGCGCCAGTCGCCGGGCGGCGACACGCGGCTGTGGACCGTGGACCTGTCCGGACGGGTGGTCAGCCAGGCCGGCTACGCGGGCCGAGGCTCCGACCCCGCCTGGTCGCCGCTGCTCGACGAACAGCCGTCGAATCTCGGCGCGGGCGGCCCCGACAGCTGCTCCACCTGAGGTCCAGCGGAGCCTTGGGGCTCAATTCCGCGTTATCGCGGCTGGCGAAACCGCTGGCGCGACAGTACCCGAGTTCTATAGCAAAGCTGGAGGCCGAGGCCTCGCACCAAGGAGACGACTGATGATGAAGACCTCGACCCTCCTCCGCCTCGCCGCCGTCGGCGTGGCCGTGACCGCCATCGCCGCCTGCACCCCGCGCCAGCCCGTCGACAGCGCCGGCGGCG
>NZ_JAVHLH010000344.1 GCF_031082345.1 Brevundimonas sp.
CAGCCGGGTCCGGGCGATGAAGCCGGGAACCGCGCCCGCGGGCGACATCCAGCCGCCGGCCCTCAGCACGCCGCCCAGCCGGCGCGCCACCGTCGCGGGATCGAACCCCTCGCCCGGCGCCGCGATCACCCCGTGATAGTCGGTCAGTGGCGCGCCCAGCGGCTGGATCAGCCGCCCGCGCCGCTGGAAGGGAAAGAAGCCGATCGCCGTCCCGGCGCGTCGGAAAACGGCCAGCGCGGCGCCCGGCGCGGCCGCCGCCGCGAGCGCGTAGCGGGGATCGAGATAGGGGTGGTCCAGCCCGGGCTCCGTCGCCCGAAGCCGGTCCCAGGCGGCCCGATCCTCCGGACGCAGCGCATCCGGCCGGATGATTTCGATTTCCATGGCCTCGTTCATCCGTCCCGGTCCGGCTCTGTTCGTGGCCCGCAGTCTGCCTCAACCGCCGTTGCGGTACGGTTTAGAGGATTGGTGAACGAGTTGCTGCGGAGCCGTCGGCGCGCGCGGGCGTTGCCGTTGCGTCAGTCCCGTTCTTGATCGGAGCCTCCCATGTCCCCCTCGCCCCCGGCCGGCCGCCAGCCCGGACGCCAGAACGAATACGAGGAACAGCGCACCCCGTCGCACGAGGGCGAACCGCCCCGGCCCGCCCAGGAGCCGCCGGGCTCCGAGGGCAGCAGCAACAGCGGCGAGACCGTCACCAATCCCGCCACCGGAGAACCGAACGTCTGACGTCCGGCGCCGCCCGTTCCCCGGTCCGGGAACAACGCCGGGCGGAACAGCCGGCGCTGTCCGGGGTTGGACTGGCTCCCCCTGTCCGGAGCCTGCCCATGATCGTTCGCCGTCCCCTCCGTTTCGCCCTGCTCGCCGCCCTGCTCCCGCTGACCGCCGCCGCCTGCGGCCGTGACGCCCGCGAGCCCCGCGCCGTGGAAGCCCCCGATCCGGGCGCCGAAGCGGCCTCGCGGCTGCGCCAGTCGATCGAGACCGCGACCTTCACCCCGCCCGCGCCCGCGCCCTCCGCGCCCGCCGCCGAAGGGGTGGCTGCGAAGGGAAAGACGGCGGGCGATCAGCCCGGCGAGGACGCGACGGCGCCTCGCGGCGGCGCGGTGAGCGACGCCCTGCCCGGGGACGTCCGGCCGGAGCCCGCCCTGGTCCGGGCCCAGATCCTGCTCGACCGGACCCGCTTCTCCCCCGGGATCGTCGACGGGCTCGGCGGCGAGAACACCCGCCAGGCCATCGCCGCCTTCGAAAAGGCCCACGACCTGCCGGTCGACGGCGAACTGGACGCCGCGGTGTTCGAGCGGTTGGCCTCCGGCGACGGCCGCCGGGTCCTGACCGACTACACGATCACCGAGGCCGACGTGGCCGGCCCCTTCATCGGCGCCGTCCCCGAGGACATCGAGGCCATGGCCCGGCTCGAGACGGTCGGCTACGCCGACGCCCGCGAGGCCCTGGCCGAGAAATTCCACATGAGCGAGGCGCTGCTGGACGCCCTCAACCCGGGCGTCGACTTCGGCCGCGCCGGCCAGACCATCGTCGTGGCCGCCAACGGTCCGGACGCGTTGCAGGGCGAGGTGGCCCGGATCGTCGTCGACAAGGCCGAGAGCTCGGTGCGCGCCTTCGACGCCGACGGCCAGCTGCTGGCCTTCTATCCCGCCACCATCGGCAGCGGCGAGACGCCCTCCCCCTCCGGGACCCACACCGTGCGGGCGATCGCGCCCCGGCCCAACTACACCTACGATCCGTCGCGGGTCAGCTACGGCGAGGGGGGCAGCAAGGTCGTGGTGCCCCCGGGCCCGAACAATCCGGTCGGCGCGGTCTGGATCGACCTGTCGCGCGACACCTACGGCATCCACGGAACCGCGGATCCGGCCGAGATCGGCAAGACCGCCTCCAGCGGCTGCGTGCGCCTGACCAACTGGGACGTCGAACAACTCGCCGGCGCGGTGAAGCCGGGGGTGGAGGTGCGGTTCACCTAGCGACCGCCCGCAACGCGCGGCGGAAGCGGACGGCAAAACGGCCCCCGGATCGCTCCGGGGGCCGTTCTGTATTCAGGTCAGATGACCGAACTTACTCGGTGATCTTCGACACCACGCCGGCGCCGACGGTGCGGCCGCCTTCGCGGATGGCGAAGCGCAGGCCCTGGT
>NZ_JAVHLH010000345.1 GCF_031082345.1 Brevundimonas sp.
CCAGCGGGTGCGGTAGGCGGTGCGCTGGAGCTGATACTGGATCCGGTCCAGCCGGCGGTCGAGATCGCGATACTCGGCCCGGCTCAGCCCGTTGCGGGCGTAGCGGTATTCCAGCCGCTGATACTGGTTCATCTGGCGGGCCAAGGCGCGGGCTTCGCGCGGGTGGACATCACGGCTCCAGGCGAGCTGGTCGATGCGCTGCGACAGAACCCGGGCGCGATAGTTCAGATCGCGCGGGGCGTAGCCGCGGGCCTGGCCGTAGCCGTAACCCTGGCTGTAGCCGGGCGAGCCGACGCCGAAGCTGATGCTGAAATTCTGGGCCAGCGCCGGGGTCGAAACCATGACCGCGGACGCCGCCAGCACGGGAAGCAGGGCTTTCCTGATCATGGCGGTCTTCATTGCATTCGTCCTTTCGTCTCCGGGACCATTCCCGGGTGATGGACGCATTCAAGCAGGTCGCCCCTGACCCTCACCTGAGGGGTTCGTTGTGAGACTGACAGGAACCGGCGCGAGGCCGGGGGGTTGTCTGGCCAGGCCGATAATCAGGAGAATGATCGATGAAAGTTCGCGACGTGATGAGCAAGGACGTGCAGGTCGCCCGCCCGGGAGACACCCTGCAGGACGTGGCTTCGCGCATGGCCAGCGGCGACTTCGGCTTCATGCCGGTGGCCGACGGAGATAAGCTGATCGGCACGATCACCGACCGCGACATCGCCGTCCGGGCCGTTGCAGGCGGCGCCGCCTGCACCTCGCCGGTGGTGGAATACATCAGCCGGGACGCCCAGACCGCCTATGCCGACGACGACCTGAAGACCGTGCTGGAAGCCATGGGCGGCAAGCAGATCCGCCGCATGCCGGTGCTGGACAAGGACGAGCGGCTGGTCGGGGTGGTGTCGCTGGGCGACCTGTCGACCCGGGTGAAGGAGAAATACGCCGGCGAGGCGCTGGAGGACATCTCCCGCCCGTGACCCGGCGCCGCCGGCGTTAACCCTTTCGCCAAACCACGTGTTCACCCGCCCTGGGGCATGCTCGCCGTTCACGACGGGAGACGCCGATGGCGCGCGCGCAGTTCCAGAAGGGCCAGAAGGTCTGGGTCGAGTGTGTCGGGGCCTGGGCCCAGATCGAGAAGGTCCAGCCCGTATGGGCCAAGGGCTTCGAGGAGCCCGTGCGGGTCACCTATGACGTCGGTCTGGGACGCGAGTTTCTCGGCCACGAACTGCTGCTGCCCGCCGAGGACCCGGCCGCCAACGCCGGCGAGAGCTGGCGGCTGATGCGGGCCCGCAACAAGTGGCAGACGGCCGACGACACCCCGCACCATCCCTTCCCCGGCACCTATCCGGTGGTGGTCACCGACAAGGCCGACTGGGGCGGCTGGCGCGTGCCGGGGGCGGAGTACGACCGCGACCCCGACCAGATCGAATTCCAGGCCCGGCTGATCACCGCCGCGCCGAAGCTGATGGCGCTGGCCGAGCGGATGGTGGCCGCGGTCGACGACGCGCCCGAGGACGCGCCCCCCGAGATGCAGCTGCTGGCCCGCGACGCCCGCACCCTGCTGAAGAGCGTCACCGACGTGCTCGCCCCGCCCGCCGAGGCGTCGGCGGCCCAGCCGAGCCCCTCGCGCGCGGCCTGAGGCGAGCCGGCGGCCCAATTGATCCACTGCCGGGGGCAACGAAGCCTCGACAGGAATCCGCGACGCAGCCTAGATTCAGCCATCGTCGCCGAATCGTCCGGGAGAGCGCCTTGCGGGGCAGTGAGCGCCGCATAACCCCGCAAGGACGGCGCGCCCAGGACCGGCGCAAGGACCCGCCCGCTTGGCTGCGGATATCCATCCTCGCCGTCACCCTGGCCGTCGCCGCCTATGTGCTTCTGTTCGCTCGCGAAATGGCGCGGCCGGGCCAGGAGGCGGACGCCCTGCGCATGGTGGCGGTCGACCGCGAGGCGCGGCTGCTGGCGCTGGAGATGGAGACCCGCATCGCGCCGGTCGAGGCCGCTGTCCGCGCCGCCACGGCCCAGACCCGCACACCTGCCGAAATGATCCAGCAGGCTCGCGCCGCCGCGCCGGAGCGGGCGTTCGCGGTGATGTCGGCGAGCGAGAGCGTGACAGCCGCCGCGGGCGCCGCTCCCGCCGCCTT
>NZ_JAVHLH010000346.1 GCF_031082345.1 Brevundimonas sp.
GCGGCGATTCCGCATCTGAGGGCTGATTCCATGCGCATTCTGGTGGTCGAAGACGACGCTGAGGCCGCGACCGCCATGGTCCGCGGATTGACCGAGGCCGGTCACGAACCGACCCACGCCGTCGACGGCGCCTTCGGCCTGCTGGAGGCGCAGAAGGGCGGCTACGACGTCTATGTCGTCGACCGCATGATGCCGCGTCTCGACGGCATCGGCATGGTCGAGACCCTGCGCAAGGACGGCGACCAGACCCCCGTCCTGTTCCTCTCGGCCATGGGCGAGGTCGACGACCGCGTCGCGGGGCTCAAGGCCGGCGCCGACGACTATCTGGTCAAGCCCTACGCCTTCTCCGAGCTGATCGCCCGCGTCGAGGCCCTGTCGCGCCGCCGCGAGACCGGCTCGGTCGCCACCATGCTCAAGGTCGGCGACCTCGAGATGAACCTGATCGCCCGCACCGTGCATCGCGCCGGCCAGGAGATCGACCTCCAGCCGCGCGAGTTCCAGCTGCTTGAGTTCCTGATGCGCCACGCCGGCCAGTCGGTGACCCGCACCATGCTGCTCGAGAAGGTCTGGGAATATCATTTCGACCCCCAGACCAACGTCATCGACGTCCACATCAGCCGCCTGCGCGCCAAGATCGACAAGGGCTTCGACCACGCCATGCTGCAGACGGTCCGCGGCGCGGGGTACCGGCTGGAGGCCTGACGCCTCCCGATGAAACTCCCCTCCCTCCTTCGCCGCACGCCCTTCCGGCTGACGCTGCTGTTCCTCGCCCTGTTCGCGGCGGCGGCCAGCGCCATCCTGGCCTATGTCTATTTCGCCTCGGCCGCCGAGGCCCAGGCCAAGGCCGAGCGCGAAGTGCGCGGCGAGATGAAGGTGCTGACCGGCATCTATGAGGCCCGCGGGCTGGACGCCCTGAATCGGGAGGTGATCGACCGCACCCTGCGCGACAGCACGTTCCTTTACCGGCTGGAGCCCGACGACGGCAGCTGGTTCGCGGGCAGCCTGACGCTCTTTCCGATCGAGACGCTGGAAGAAGACCAGCAGTGGGTCACCTTTCCCTTCACCGAGACCGACGCGGAAGGCCGGGTCCGCCGGCCCCAGGTGCGCGGCGTCCAGACCCGGCTGGCGGGCGGGGGCACACTGTTCGTCGGTCAGTCGATGAGCGGCGCCGAGGCCTATCTGGCCCGTCTGACCCAGGCCTTGTGGGGCGCCATGGGCATAGTGCTGCTGCTCGGCCTGGCGGGCGGCTTCCTCGTCAGCCGCAATCTCGAACGCTCGATGGGACGGCTCAGCAAGGTCGTCACGGCGGTGCAGGAGGGAAACCTCAAGGCCCGCGCCCCCGTCCGCAATTCCGGCGACGAGCTCGACGAGCTGGGAGCGGGGCTGAACACCATGCTGGACCGGCTGGAGGCGTCGATGGCCTCGATCCGCCACGCCGGCGACGCCATCGCCCACGACCTGCGCTCGCCCCTGACCCGGATGCGCGCCAAGCTGGAAGTGTCGCTGATCGACGCCGAGGCCGGCAAGATCACCGGCGTCGACGCCCTGCAGCTGGCCCTCGACGAGGCCGACAACCTGCTCAAGACCTTCAACACCGTCCTCGCCATCGCCCGGCTCCAGGCCGCGGCCGGCCGCACCCCCGACCCCCAGCGGTTCGACGCCGCCGATCTCGCCGCCGACATGGCCGAGCTCTACGAACCGGCCAGCGAGGACAAGGGGCTCGAGTTCTCGGCCGAGATCGAGCGCGGCCTGATGGTCGAGGCCAACCGGCCCTTCCTGGCCCAGGCGCTCGCCAACGTCATCGACAACGCCATCAAATACACCCCGCCCGGCGGCGCCGTGATGCTGCGCGCCCGCCGCCGCAGCTCGGGCGAGATCGAATTCTCCGTCACCGACACCGGCCCCGGCGTGCCCGAACACGACCGCGAGCGCGTCCTCCAGCGCTTCGTCCGCCTCGACAACAGCCGCACCGAACCCGGCTCCGGCCTCGGCCTGTCGCTGGTCGGCGCCGTGCTCGAGGCCCACGGCGGGCGGGTGCAGCTGGACGAGGGTCCCGGCGAATACGGCGGCTTCGGCCCCGGCCTGCGGGTGGCCCTGGTCCTGCCGCCGGCGGATCCGGCGTGAGCG
>NZ_JAVHLH010000347.1 GCF_031082345.1 Brevundimonas sp.
GCACGGCGGCGACCCGCCCGGCGCGCGCTCGGAGACGGGCCTAATGGCGTTGCGCCTGGCGCGCGACGTGATCGAGGCGATCGCGGCGCGGGAACCGTCGCTGGCCGACGAGCTGGTCGAGTTCTGCCGGCAGCGCATGATCGCCAACCTGCTCGAAACATCACCGCTTTTCGCCGGCTGGGCCGACAGCGAGCGCGCCCAGGTGCTCGAGGCGTTCGACCGCCGCGTCTTGCCCGCTGGGGAGGAGCCGGTAACGCAGGGCAAGCCGTCTCCGGGCCTATTCCTCATCGTGGCGGGCAAGGCCGAGGTGTTGCGCCGGGAGGGGAAAGGGAAGAAGGGACAGGTCGTGCGGCTGGCCGAATTGGGCCCGGCCGACGTTTTCGGAGAAATGTCGCTGGTGGTCGAACGTCCCGCCACCGCCACCGTGCGGATGGTGTATGATAGTGCCGTCCTGACGCTCCCGCGGGGAAGGTTCCTGCGGGTCGCGGAGACGCATCCGGAGCTGCTCGACGAGCTGCGACGGGTCGCGCGCGAGAGGGAAGAAGAGACCCGGTCGCTGCTCGGACAGCCGAGCACGGCGGCCGACGACCTGACGATCGTGTGAGGCGCCATAACATGGGGGCCATTCGACTCGAACGCGAACATTATGCGGCCTTCTCCGCCTCGGAAGGGGACAAGAGCCGCAAGCTGGTCAAGGGCCAAATCTGGCCCGAGCTGCGTCGGCTGTCCGAGGCGCTCATCCCCGGCCTCTCGCAGCTCGTGGGCATCGACCTGCACCCCCACCTGGCCTTCCAGGGGGGCCGCGAGGGCCCCGTGCGCGAGGCGTTTACTGCCTTCTCGGCCTCGAGGAAGAAGTTCCGGGACCATCCGCACTTCACCCTGGCCGTCAACCGCTCCGGCGTCCACGCCCGCGTGTCGCTCGGGTCCGAAGCCCGCGGCGAGCGGGAGCGGCTCGCGCGACGGATCGAGCGCGAGCAGTCGAACCTGGCCAAGCGCTTCCGTTCCATGGCCGGGCTGCGCTCCTATTTCGCCGGGACCAACGGCGGCAACGGCGGCGGTACCCCCGTCGGGTTGAACGAGATCGCCCTGGACGAGGGTTTCTGGCGCGCGCTGATCGGCGCCCTGCGTTCGCCCACCGGCGGCCTGGACATCGGCTTCGGATGGTCCTCCAGCCGTGCCCGGACGCTCGCCCAGATCGAGATCATGACGGCCTTCGAGCGCCTGGCGCCGATCTACCGCCTGATGGCGTCCGAGGACTAGCATTTCGGAGATCCGTTCCATGCTTCCCGTTCCATTGTTCCATCCCCGGCGCCTCGTTCCGGCGCGTTGTACCTCATGAGCCCTTCGCGCCGGCCGAGGATTGCGCGTCGGGCCGCGGTCCGGGCGGATCCGACGCCGCCAGACGCGCCGGTCGTGGACGTGGCCGAGGTGGCCGACGGTTGCGTCCGGGCCGTCCAGCGCGCGCTGGGCCTGTGCCTCGACTACGACCCCGACACCATCCCTCTCCTCGACCACTATCTCTCGCTGCTTGCCGACCGTCCCCGGGCCGCCACTCGGGATCCGGTGCGCGGGCTGGTGGCGACGATGGCCGGCGCGTACTTCGGTGAGGTCGTGCGCCGGCAGTACCCGTGTCGGTGGGTCGTGCCGCCCGGCTCGCAGCCGCTCGATTGGCGGATCGAGTTCACCTATTGGCTACTGACCTTCCACCCCGTGGCGGTGGCCTGGGAGGTCATCCTGAGGCGCGACGTTCCGGACGGCGGCGCGGCGTTCCTGCTGGACGAGCCGACGCGGGTGCAGATCGCCGAGCGTCTGGATGCCCTGCCCGGCGCGACCCTGGACGACTACTTCACCTTCGCCCAGCGCCTGGAAACCCTGGCGCTGACGGTCGGCTGGCTGGCCGAGCGGCAGGCGCGCGAGGTGGAGCGCTCGGGCCGGCCGCCCGTCGAGGTGTCCGCGCGCCGCTACGCTGCGTTTCTCTCGAAGCTCAAGGAAGACGGCTAGAACTCGAGGATGACCTGCGGGGCGTCCGGGCCGTTCGGGCCCTCGCCGGCGGTCAGGCCGAAGTACAGGCCCGTCGCGGCACCGCCGGCGACCACGGCGCCGATGATCGTCCAGAACCACC
>NZ_JAVHLH010000348.1 GCF_031082345.1 Brevundimonas sp.
CAAGCGCCGCCGCGTCTAGGCCGACACGACCGACTATTTCTCCGCCGGTCCTGCCGCCCCTGACGAGGAGCGAGGGACCGGCGAACTCCGTTTTCGAGGGACATCCATGATCGAACGTAACTGGCAAGAGCTGATCCGTCCCGAGAAGCCGCAGATCGAGGCCGGCACCGACCCGCAGCGCAAGGCGCGCCTGGTCGCCGAACCCCTCGAACGCGGCTTCGGCGTGACGCTCGGCAACGCCCTGCGCCGCGTTCTCCTGTCGTCGCTGCAAGGCGCGGCCGTGACGGCCATCCAGATCGACGGCGTCGTCCACGAATTCTCGTCGCTGGAAGGCGTGCGGGAAGACGTTGTCGACATCGTCCTCAACATCAAGCAGCTGGCGCTGCGCATGCACGCCGAGGGCCCCAAGCGCATGACCCTGCGCGCCACCGGCCCCGGGCCGGTGACCGCCGGCCAGATCGACGTCCCGTCGGACATCGAGGTGCTGAACCCCGACCACGTCATCTGCACGCTGGACGACGGCGCCTCGGTGCGCATGGAGCTGACCGTCCAGAACGGCAAGGGCTACGTCGCCTCCGAGTTCAACCGTCCGGAAGACGCCCCGATCGGCCTGATCGCCGTCGACGCCCTGTATTCGCCGGTCAAGCGCGTCGCCTATCGCGTCGAGCCGACCCGTCAGGGCCAGTCGATGGACTATGACAAGCTGGTGCTGGAAGTCGAAACCAACGGCGCCGTCTCGCCTGTGGACGCCGTGGCCTACGCCTCGCGCATCCTGCAGGACCAGCTGCAGATCTTCATCACCTTCGACGAGCCCAAGAAGGCGGTCGAGCAGGCCGACGGCAAGCCCGATCTGCCGTTCAACCCGGCGCTGCTCAAGAAGGTCGACGAGCTGGAGCTGTCGGTTCGTTCGGCCAACTGCCTGAAGAACGACAACATTGTCTACATCGGCGACCTGATCCAGAAGACCGAGGGCGAAATGCTTCGCACCCCGAACTTCGGCCGCAAGTCGCTGAACGAGATCAAGGAAGTGCTGGCGACCATGGGGCTCAGCCTCGGCATGGACGTGCCGAACTGGCCGCCGGAAAACATCGAAGACCTGGCCAAGAAGTTCGACGACCAGATCTAGTTTCAACCCTCCGCCCTTGGTCCCTCGGGTCCGCGGAGCGGTTAGAATGAGAGAACCCCAGGTCCGCGTCAGTGGAAACCAGGGTGAGTAGGAGAGACCCCGATGCGCCACGGCGCCGCCTATCGCAAGCTCGGCCGCACGGCCAGCCACCGGACCGCGATGTTCGCCAACATGGCGGCGTCGCTGATCAAGCACGAGCAGATCACCACGACCCTGCCCAAGGCGAAGGAACTGCGTCCCTTCGTCGAGAAGCTGGTCACGCTCGCCAAGAAGGGCGACCTGCACGCGCGTCGTCAGGCCATCAGCCACGTCCGTGACGTGCCGCAGGTGGGCAAGCTGTTCGAGACGATCGGCCCGCGCTACGCCGACCGCAACGGCGGCTATATCCGCATCATGAAGGCCGGCTATCGCCACGGCGACAACGCCGCCATGGCCGTGATCGAGTTCGTCGACCGCGACGTCGACGCCAAGGGCCAGGACTCGGGTCCGGTCTATGAGATCGAGGGCGACGAAGAGGCGTAAGCTTTCTTCGTTGGGGCTTCGAAGGGGCGGCTGGAGCGATCCAGCCGCCCCTTTTTCGTGCTCCGGCGGCCGCTACATTTCGGGCGATACATCGTCGACATCGCGCCCCGCTACATCAGCGACAGCCGTGACAAGCGCGACAGTCTTGTCGCCCGCCGCCACGATACCCAAGGTTCCGGAATGAGCGTTTCCATCGTCCCCTTCCGTCCCGACCACGCGGCCGCCTGGGCCGCGCTCAACGAGGCCTGGCTGGCCGAGGGCGGCTTCGCGGTCGAGGGCAAGGACCGCAAGGTCATCGACGATCCGCAGGGGGCGATCCTCGATCTCGGCGGCCAGATCTTCATGGCCGAGCGCGACGGGATCGCGATCGGCTGCTGCGCCCTGATGGCCATGGACGACGGCGGCTATGAGGTGGCCAAGATGACGGTGTCGCCGGCCGCGCGCGGCCTCGGCATC
>NZ_JAVHLH010000349.1 GCF_031082345.1 Brevundimonas sp.
GCCGAGCCTCATCAGGCGCGAGCGGCTCCAGACCACGCCGAAATGGGCCAGCACCTGCTGCAGATAGGGCGAGGCCTTCAGGTGCGGGGTCATGGCCATGGGGCCGGCGACGTCGTCGTTCTCGCCGCCGCCGACGGTGATCAGGCGCAGGGCGCTGTTGCCGTCGAGATTGTTGGGGTGGCGCACCCAGGCCTCGGCCGGGAAGGCGGCGACCTCTTCCTGCAGACGCGCCGCGTCGAACCGGAACGGCAGTTTGATGAACGGGGCCTCGAGCTTCATGCGGTTGGCATACCGGCGGGCGGGGCCGGGGTCAAAGCGCGCGGCGGGCTCAGAGGGCGCGCCATGGCGTCGCCGGGCGGACGGTGGCGCAGGTCGGCGAGCCGTCCTTGCCGCGGCCGGGCAGGACGACCTCGAGCGTCCGGCCTTCGCGCGCCTGGTTCAGCAGCAGCGGCGGGACGTCGTGGATGTCGATCTTGGCCCGCCGGCTCCACGGGCTGGCGTGATCGCCGGCCGAGGTTCCGATGCGGATATAGACGAAACGGCGGGTCGGCCCCTCGCGCCGGACGAAGGGCCCGAGGAAGCGGTTGTCGCTGGACAGCCGGACGGGCACGTCAAAGGACAGGGGGGCCTCGACGGCCGTCACCGGCTCGAACGGGGCGTCGTCCTTCTGCAGGCTGTAGCGAACGCCCGGGATGGGGTCGGCGATGGTCAGGCGAAGGGTGATGGGCGAGTCGGCCATCCTGGCCTCCGGTTCCCGGCGGTGAGGAGAATGCGGCCTCAGCCGCCGTCCCGCAACGCCATCAGGTAAGTCTCGGCCTGATCGACCCGACTGAAGACGTCGGACGCGTCGCCGGTGACGCAGCCGCGGTCCCAGCCGAGCTCCTGATCCTCGTGACCGGGCTGCGACCAGACCAGCCGGCCATAGGGCAGGTCGGCGATGACCCGCTCGCATTCGAAACCGGCCCCCTCGTACGGGCGGAAGAGGTCGCGGACCCGGTCGAAATCGGCGGGGGTGACGGCGAAGGTCGTGGTTCGTCCGTCGTGGTGCGCCCAGGTCGCCTCGCCTCCGCGGGGGATGTCCCAGCGCTCCTGCATATTGCCCCACGAGAGCCAGGTCAGGGTCATCCGTGTCGGGTCCGGCAGACCGGGCGGCGGGACCCAGCGTTCCTCGGCCATGTCCTCGACGTCATAGTAGGCGGCGGTCATCGAGCTCTTCGCGTCTCCGTGCCCGTCGGCGTAGCAGATGGATTCATTGGGGCGGCGCGTTTCGACGCCGTTCTCGCGCCAGGCCAGATAGCCATTGTGCTCCCATGACTCGTCGCGGCCACAGATCAGGCCTTCGGCGCGGTATGGCTCCAGCAGGGCGCGGATGCGGACATAGTCCGCGTGGCTGACCGGAAAGGCGTAGTCCTCCTGTCCGGTCTTGAAGCGGCCCTCGCCGCCGTCCTCGACCGAGAAGAACATGATCCCCGGATGGTAGACGACCTCGACCTTGTCGGGGGGACCCGCCTCCGCCTCTGCAACCGGCGCCTGCGGAGACGCCTGCGTCGCGCAGCCGGCCAGCAGAACCGCCCCGGCGATCAAGAGATTGCGCATCCCGTTCTCCTCCTCGGATCTCGCCGAAGAATAGAGCGGGCGCAGGCGCGTCGGACAACCCCGGGTGGACTCCTGTCAGGGATGATCAGGCGTCGTCCAGATGCTCGATGACATGGCTGCCGCGCACCATGCGCACGAACGGCAGGGGGCGGTGCGGATGCGTCAGACGCTCCGAGACCTCGCCGAGGACGAAACGGGTGATGGCGGGCAGGTCGACCGCGCGGGCCTCGTCCAGCGGCAGCCAGGCGATTTCGTCCAGCTCCCCGGAGCCGGCGGTGGGTTCGGGATGCAGCAGGGCCGAGGCGTCGGCCATGAAGAAGCGGGCGTCGAAGCGGCGGCTGCGACCGGGCGGGGTGATGGCGCGGGCCATGTAGCGAAGCGCGGCCAGATCGGGCAGGGCCCCCGCGGCGCGGAACTCACGCCAAGGCCCGGCCACGGAGGCCGGCGGGGCTGGCTCGGCCAGCAACAGGCCTGTTTCCTCGAAGGTCTCGCGCA
>NZ_JAVHLH010000034.1 GCF_031082345.1 Brevundimonas sp.
CGCCCGGGCGGGTCCGGGGCGGACGGGCCGGGCGTCATCCTCATCGGCGCCTCGACCGGCGGCCCGCCGGCCCTGCTGAAACTGTTCGCCGCGCTGCGCGGCGCGGTGGAGCAGCCGATCCTCCTGACCCAGCACATGCCGCCCACCTTCACCGCCCTGCTGGCGGAGCAGCTGTCGCGCGCCGGGGACCGGCCGTGCGCGGAGGCCAGGGACGGCGACCGGATCAAGCCGGGCCATTGCTACGTCGCGCCCGGCGGCTGGCACATGACCGTCGCCCGCGAGGGCGCGATGCCGACCCTGCGCCTGAACCAGGACCCGCCCGAGAATTTCTGCCGTCCCGCCGTCGATCCGCTGTTCCGCACGGCGGCCCGGGTGTTCGGCGCCGGCGCGCTGGGCGTCATTCTGACCGGCATGGGATCGGACGGGGCGCAGGGCTGCGAGGCCCTGGCCCGCGCGGGCGGGCATTTCATCGTCCAGGACGAGGCCTCCAGCGTGGTCTGGGGCATGCCCGGCGCGGCCGCCGCGACCGGGCTCGCCGGAGGGATCCTGCCGCTCGACCAGATCGGCCCCTGGGTCCGACGCGTCAGCGGAGCGGCGCCATGACCGGACCGGACTACGATCATTTCTGCCGGCTGGTGCGGCAGAGGTCCGGCCTCGTCCTGACCCCCGAGAAGGCCTATCTCGTGTCCAGCCGTCTGGCCCCGGTCGCGCGGACCGAGGGACTGGGCACTGTGGCGCAGTTGCTCGCCGTGCTCCGGATCGGCGCGTCGGAGGCCCTTGTGCAGCAGGCGGTCGACGTCATGGCGACCCACGAATCCTATTTCTTCCGGGACGCCGCCCCCTTCGAACAGCTGGCGGACTCGGTCCTGCCGCCGCTGATCGCCGCCCGGCAGACCCAGCGCACCCTGCGCATCTGGTGCGCCGCCTGCTCCAGCGGTCAGGAGCCCTATTCCGTCGCCATGATCCTGATGGAGATGGGACACCGGCTGGCGGGCTGGAAGCTGGAAATCCTCGCCACGGACATGTCCGAGCCCATCCTGCGCAAGGCGAGCGCGGGCCTGTACAATGACTTCGAGGTCAAACGGGGCCTCTCTGCGGAGCGCCAGGCGCGCTGGTTCACGCAGGAACCGGACGGCTGGCGCGTGTCGCCGAAGCTGCAGCAGATGGTCCGGTTCCGCCCCCACAACCTGCTGCAAGGTTCGTCCGGCCTCGGTGTCTTCGACGTGATCTTCTGCCGCAATGTGCTGATCTATTTCGACATCGAGACCAAGCGCCAGATTCTCGATCAGCTCAGGCGCGCGATGGCGGTCGACGGCTCCCTGCTGCTCGGCAGCGCCGAGACCGTGCTGGGCGTTTCGGACGCCGTGCAGCCGGTCCCGGGGCTGCGCGGACTCTACCGCCCTGCCGACGGCAGCCTGGCCCGCTCCGCCTGAGCGCCTCCTTCCGCCCGAAACGCAACCGGCCCGCCGACGAAGCGGCGGGCCGGCGGATCGATAGGGCCGCGAACCGGTCTAGAGCAGGCCGTCCATTTCGCGGCTGAGGGCCTCGGCCTGGACCGCCAGCTCGGCCGAGGCGGTGAGCAGCTGGGCCGAGGCGGCGCTGGTCTGGGACACGCCCTCGTTCAGTCCCTGGATGTTGCTGGAGACCTCCTGGGTGCTGGCCGCGGCCTCGGTCACATTGGCCGAGATTTCCCCGGTGGCGGCGGACTGTTCCTCAACGGCGCTGGCGATGGCCGAGGCGATCTCGGCGACCTTGCCGATCGTGTCCGCGATGCCCTGGATGGCGGAGACCGAGGTGCTCGTCGCCGCCTGCATGGCCGAGACCTCCGAGGAGATCTCGTGCGTGGCCTTGGCGGTCTGGTCGCTGAGGCTCTTCACCTCGGACGCCACCACCGCGAAGCCCTTGCCGGCGTCTCCGGCGCGGGCCGCCTCGATCGTGGCGTTCAGCGCGAGCAGCTTGGTCTGGCCGGCGATGTTGTTGATCAGGGTGACCACGTTGCCGATCTTCTGGGCCGCCTCCGCCAGGGTCTGGATGGCCGCCTTGGTGGTGTCCGTCTCCGACACGGCCCGCTGGGTGATGTTGGTGGACTCGGCGACCTGCCGGGCGATCTCCGAAATCGAGGCCGAGAGCTCCTCCCCCGCCGCCGAGACGGTCTGGACGTTGCTGGACGCCACCTGGGCCGCACTGGCGACCGCGGCCGCCTGGTTGGTCGCCTCCGCGGCGGTCTCGGCCATGGCCTCGGCCGTCGCGCGCATCTCCGTGGAGGCGGAGGAGACGATGTTGGAGATCTCCTTGACCCGCTCGGCGATCTTGCGCTGCGTGGTGATGTCCGAGGCGTACTTCATCACCTTCATCGGCTTGCCGGAGGCGTCGCAGATCGGGTTGTAGCTGGCCTGGATCCACACCTCGGACCCATCCTTGGTGATCCGCTTGTACTGGTTGCTGTCGTGCTCCCCGCGGTTCAGCTTCTCCCAGAAGGCGCGGTACTCGGGCGTGTTACGCTCGGCCGGCGCCAGGAACATGCTGTGATGCTGGCCCTGGATCTCTTCCAGGCTGTAGCCGAGGGTCTTCAGGAAGTTGGGGTTCGCGGTCACGACCCGGCCGTCCATGGAGAACTCGATCACCGCCTGGGCCTTGCTGATCGCCGCCATCTGGTTGGCCAGATCGGTGTTCAGCGCTTCGGCCGCGCGGATCTCCGTCACATTGGCCCACTCCAGGGAGTTGCCGACGTGGTTTCCCTGCTCGTCATAGGTGGCGTTCACACAGAGGTGGATAAGCAGGCTGCCGACGCGAATGTCCGTCTCGTAGGGCATCCGTGACGGGTCGGCGAGCAGGCGGCGCTGGTGCGACGGGTCCTTGTGGAAGCGATCGATGCAGGTGCCGACGATCCGGTCCGGATCGAAGTCGGACCACAGCAGCCGGATCTCCGGCGCGATGCCCTTGAGCAGCGCCTTGGTGCTCTCGTTGACGTAGGTGATGTTCAGGTCGCGGTCGACCATCATGACCGAGCTGGACAGGGTGTCCGCGGCGCGCTGGACCCGCAGGCCCGCCTGCCGTTCCTGGACGATGCGGGTGATGTCCGTCGCGTATTTGACGACCTTCGTGGGCCGGCCCGAGCCGTCCATGATGGGGTTGTAGCTGGCCTGGATCCACACCTCGCGGCCACCCTTGCCGATGCGCCGATACTGGCCCGCGTCGTGCTCGCCGCGTCCCAGCCGCTCCCAGAAGGCGCGATACTCGGGGCCCGCCTGCTCGACTGGATCGACGAACAGGCTGTGGTGCTTGCCGCGAACCTCGGCCAGCGAATAGCCGAGGGCGTTGAGGAAATTGTCGTTGGCGTCGAGGACCGTTCCGTCGAGGTCGAACTCGATCACCGCCTGGGACTTGCGGATGGCGTCGACCTGCCCCCGGTAGTCCTCCAGCAGAGCGTCGGAAGCCAGGGGGTCGTCGTGCACTTTGAGGGCGGCGGCGGTGGACATGGCGGGTTCCTTCTGGGGCTCGCCGACCGGGCTGTCGGCGGGGTTGGGCGGAGGTTTTCTTGTCAGGCGGCCAGGGTTGAGGGTCCGGTCAGCGTCAGGACCTGGGCGATGTTCAGGACCAGCAGCAGCTCGTTCTCGAGGCGATAGAGGCCGGTGCAGACGGCGCGCCATTCCGGCGAAAGCGTCACGGGGCCGGGCTCATGCTCGGCCAGCTCCAGCCACAGGACGTCGCCGACGTCATCCACGACCAGCGCATAGAGTTCGCCGCCGTGCTCGACGATCACGCTCATCGAGCGGTCCTCCGGCGCGCGCGGCTCCATGCCCAGGCGACAGCGCATGTCCACCGCCGTGACGATACGGCCGCGAAGGTTGAGCGATCCCGCCACCTCCGGCGGGGCGAGAGGCACCCGGTTGATCGGGGTCTCTGAAATGACGTCCTGCACCGACAGGACCGGCACGCCGAAGGTCTGGGCGCCGACCCGGATCGACACCAGGCCGTCGGAGGAGTCGGTCGCGACCAGGGAGTTTTCGACCCGGATGCTCATGCGGCTCCCCTGAGTTCGCCCATGGCGCCCGACACGGCGTCGAGGAGCGTTGAATGGGACATTCCGCCCGCGCCTTCGGTCGTCATGGTGTTGTGGACGGCGAGGCTGAGCAGCGGCGTTCTGTGCCAGCCGGATGCACGATTCAGCGTCGCCGCCAGTTGCCGCGCGCTTTCCGGGCTGGAGGTGTCGGCCATGATCAGCTGGAACTGTTCGCCGGCGTCATAGAGGCCGAGCGCCACGACCGGGTCTTCCGCCACGACCACCTCATATCCCGCCTGGGCCAGCAGGGGCCGGAGCAGGAGTTGCGAGAACGGGCTCTGGTCGACCAGCAGCAGGCGTCGCCGGGCGGCGCCCTCCGCGACGGTCGTCTGATCCGTCGGCTCGACCGCCGGCGCGGAGGGCGCCTCGGCCCGGCGGTCGCCGCCCCCGGCGGGGGCGGCGGGCGCTTCGTCGGGGAAAGCCCGGCTCCAGTAGTAGGAGACGTCGATCAGCTCCGTCGCCACCCCGCCGATGATGAGTCCGCCCAGGGCGCCCGCGCCGGCGGCGGTCATGTCGGTCTCGACCACGCTCTCGACGATGTCGACGATCTCGTTGACGAGCAGCCCCACGGACCGGTCATCCCGGGTGAAGACCAGCAGCGGGCGCTGGTCCGGCCCGTCCCAGGCGCCCGCCGAGGACGCGTCCGGGCCAATGATCGGCATGAGGCGTCCGCGATACTGGATGACGCTGCGGCCATCGATCCATTCGATCTGATCGGCCGCGACCTCCTCGATGCGCGAGACGCTCGCCAGCGGCGCGGCCTTGAGCGTGTCGTTGGCGGCGCGGAACACCAGAAGGGCGGACATCGCCTGGCGCTGGCCGGCGTCCTCGGCGTCGTCGTTTTCCAGCAACCCGGCGGCGCCCTGGCCCGCGCCCGTCTCGACGGAAACCCCCTTGAGGTCGAGGATCAGGATGACCGCCCCGTCCCCCAGGATGGTGGCCCCCGAATAGAGCTTCAGGTGCCGCAGGACGCTGGCGACCGGCTTGACCACGATCTCCTCGGTGTCGAAGACCCGGTCCACGATCACGCCGAAGGTGAAGGCGCCGACCCGCGCCACGATGATGCAGGTTTCGGCCGGCGGCTCGCCCGCGGGCTCGAGGCCCAGCAGCGTCTGCAGCGACACCAGCGGCAACAGGCGGTCGCGCAGCCTCAGCACCGCCACCCCGTCGATGTATTCGATGGTCCGTCCCGAGCCGTCGCTGGCGCTGACCAGCTCCACCAGGCTGGACTGGGGCATGGCGAACCGCTCGCCGCAGCATTCCACGATCAGGGCCGAGACGATCGTCAGGGTCAGGGGGATGCGGATGGTGAAACAGGCCCCGCGGCCCTCGACCGAGGCCAGTTCGATCGCCCCGCCGATCTTTTCGATATTGGTCCTGACCACGTCCATCCCGACGCCCCGACCGGACACGGAGGTCACCTCGGCGGCGGTCGAAAGCCCGGGCAGGAAGATCAACTGCCGCGCCTCGAGATCGGACATCTGCTCGGCCTGGAGGGGCGTCAGGACGCCGGCCGCCACCGCCTTGGCGCGGAGCTTGTCGGCCGGGAGCCCCCGCCCGTCGTCGGAAATCTCGATGACGATCGCGCCGCCCTCGTGGCGCGCCTGCAGGGTGATCCGCCCGGTCTCCGGCTTGCCGGCCGCCGCCCGTTCGGCGGGCGTCTCCAGCCCGTGATCCGCGGCGTTGCGGATCATGTGGGTCAGCGGGTCCTTGATCAGTTCGAGGACCTGGCGATCCAGTTCGGTGTCCTGTCCGACCATGACGAGGTCGATCGACTTGCCGAGGTCCTGGGCCAGGTCCCGCACCAGCCGCGGCAGCTTGGCCCAGGCCCCGCTGATCGGCTGCATCCGCGTGGTCATCACGCCTTCCTGCAGCTCGCTGGTGACCTGGTTGAGCCGGTTCAGCGGCGCCGCGAACGGGCTCTCGGGCTCGAGGCGAAGGGTCTGGATCAGCTGGTTGCGGATCAGCACCAGCTCGCTGACCACCGTCATCAGGTGCTCCAGCGCATCGACGCTGACCCGGATGGTCTGGGCCGGGCCGGCGGTCTCGGTCTCGCCCTTCGGCGACGGCGCCTCCGGGCGGGACGGCGGCACGGCCGCCGGATCGAGCGCGGCGACGGCCTCGACCGTCTCCGCCGCGGGCGGTTCCGGCGCAGACTCCGCCGCTTCCGCGGGTTCGCAATCGACCAGCATGGCCAGTTGGTCGACGGCGGCCTCGGGGATGTCCAGCGCACCGAGGGATTCCCCGAACAGGGCGAACACCCTTTCAGCCTCCGCCCCCGTCAGGGGGACGTCGACGAAACCGGACAGGGCGATTGCGAATCCGCGTCCCCGCTCCGCCTTCCGGGCCAGGGCGCCGAGGCTTTCGCGGATCGCGGCCTGGAGCCGGTCCGGATCCGCATTCCCGAACAGGGCTCCGACGACGCCGTCCGAAGACAGCCGGCCGACCGTGGCCTCGGCCGCCGCATCGAGGGTGGCGTCTCCGCCCAGACGGTCGATCAGGCGGCGGGCGTCCCCGTCGCCCTGTGGGGTCTCATCCGCGGCCGGCGCATCCGCCGCTGCCGGGAGGGCGGTCTCGAGCAGGCCTTCCAGCCGGGCGATCAGCGCAGAATCATCGCCTTCCGGTTCGGACGCCGTGGCCCCGAGCGCGTCGGTCAGGGACCGGATCAGATCCACCGTCTCGAGGACGGCCGACACCGCCACCGGCGTCACCGGCAAGACCCCGTCCCGGAAAGCGCCGAGCACGTTCTCCGCCGCGTGGGCCACGGTCTGCAGCCGGACCAGCCCCAGGAAGCCGCAGGTGCCCTTGATGGTGTGAATCAGTCTGAAGATGCCGCCGAGGGTGGCGGGGTCGCCCGGCTGCTGCTCGAACCGCACCAATTCGCTGTCGAGCGCTTCCAGCCCCTCGCGGGTCTCGGCGATAAAGTCAGCAACCAAGTCGTCCAAACGCCCACCCCCAAATCATCCCATTGGGAGGAAGAAGCAGTGTGGTTAATAACTTTCTAATTTGGAAGCACTGTTAGGCCACCGCAGGTCATCTAAATTCATTCGCTTGAATTGAAAGATATAGTATTGCTTGCTTTGGCCATCATTTTGACTTTTTTAGACACGTTTTTACATCAAATAGGTAATTTTTGTAGTGCCAACCGCCGACCGTGGCTTGTATTTCTGCCTGAGCGGTAACCTGTTGTTATCCATCCGTGGACACCTCTTGTAACGAGGGACGTCCGTGTCTCCGCAACGAGAGCCCCGGGATGGCAGTCGACAAGTCTATGAAAGTGCTCGTCGTTGACGACTACAAGACGATGGTCCGAATCGTACGCGGGTTGCTCGAGCAGCTGGGTTTCCAGAACATCGACGACGCCATGGACGGCGCCAGCGCGCTCGAAAAGATCCAGCAAAGCGAATACGGCCTGATCCTGTCGGACTGGAACATGGCGCCCATGACGGGATACGACCTCCTCAAGGCGGTCAGGGCGGACCCGCGAACCAAGGCGACGCCATTCGTCATGATCACGGCGGAAGCCAAGACTGAAAACGTCGTCGCGGCCCGCCAGGCTGGCGTGAACAACTACATCATCAAGCCTTTCACCCTTGCCGTTCTGAAGCAGAAACTCACCACCGTTCTGGGAGAGCTTTGACATGGGCGATCCGCAGGAGATCCTGTCCGTGGTCCGGCAGGAGATCGAAACGGCGGTCGAGGCCATCCTGACCGCCACCACCGCCGGACTTCGGGAACTTTCCACAATCAGTGACGCAGCCGCGGCGGAAAGGCTCGAGCGACATCTGATGCAGATCCTTGAGAACTGCGCGTTCCAGGATCTCACGGGGCAGCGTCTGGAGCAGCTGCGCGCCACGCTGGCCGACGGGGATGCGACCGCCGCCCGGTCGGACCCTCTCCTGAACGGGCCCGGCCTCCCGCAACAGGGGCTCGACCAGGCGGCCGCCGACCGCCTTCTGCTTGAACCCTAGCGGCGCCCCGGCGCGATTGAGCGAGCCCGGACATGGCGAGTTTCGGCATCCGGATGGACTTGCGCAAGACGAAGGCCCTGGTGGTCGACGACAACCCCCAGTCGCTGGAGCTGCTCTCGCAGATTCTCTCGGGGTTCCGGCTGGGACAGCTGAAATCCTGCCAGTCCGCCGAGGAGGCCCGGTTCCTCGTCGCCCACGACAAATTTGACCTGATCCTCATCGACTTCGCGATGCCTGGAGAGGACGGCCTGGAGCTGGCCCGCCACATCCGGTCCGAGCCCTCGATGCCCAACCACACGGCGCCGATCCTTATCCTGCACGGCTACACGCCGGAGCACATGGTCATTCAGGCGCGGGACGCCGGAGCCAACATGATCGTGAGGAAGCCGGTGGCCCCGGCGATCCTGCTGAGCCGCATCGAATGGATCGCGCGCGACACCCGCCATTTCGTGGAGTCGGAGAGCTATTGCGGACCGGACCGCCGGATTCGGAACACCCCCCTGTCGCCCGAAATGCCGGAACGTCGGAGAGACGCGCTCGCCCTGACCGACGACCCGGAGCGGGCCATGTCCCAGGACGATATTTCAGCCCTGTTCGGCTAGGAGACGTCATGAGCGAAGCGCGGGTTTATGCGGTCCGGAATCGCATTTCCGAGGCCCTGGTTTCCCGGGACGGGCCCACGGTCGACCTTCTGGTGTCCGAGGCCGATGCGCGGGTCGCCCTCCTCGCTGATCGTATCGCCAGCTTCGTGGCCGGGAAGGTCGCTCACCTCTCCACCTGGGCCGAACAGCCGGAGGAGGCGCTGTTCGGCGGTTGTCAGGCCATCGGGGAGCCGGCGACGAACATCGCCGAGGTGGCGGAGGCCGCTGGGCTGGACGCCGTCGGCGCCGTCGCCCGCGGCATATGCGTCATGCTCGACGGCCTCGTCACGCGGGGGATATGGCACACCGACGCCCTGCGTGTTCACCTGCGTGCACTGGCGGTGGTCCACGAGCAGTCCAGCCAGCCGGGAACGGCGAGCGGGGCCATTGTTGAGGAACTCCAGGCCCTGAGATCTTCTCTCGGCTTCACAGACTGAACGGCGCGGCCGGTTCGAAACCTAGGCGTCGTGGCTCCAGGACTTCCGGTAGGCGTCTATGGGGTCGCGGCGGAGCACGATCCGTTCGATGTCCTCGAAGGCCTCGTTTTCGGTCAGGTCGCCGGCCCGGGCGCGACGGATGACGAGTTCGACATCGCTGAGGTCGTCGTCGCGGGTCCTCCCGGAGTCGGCCTCGGCCTGGCGGGAAACCGGATTTGCTCTGCCCATGAAAGTCTCCTTTCATCGTTCAACGCCGCGCCCGCCACGGGGTTCACGGCGGAGTCAGCCGGCGGAGTAGGCGGTCTTGGTCTGGGTGAAGAACTCGACGGCGCCGAAGCCCTGCTCGCGCGGGCCGTAGCTGGACGATTTCGAGCCGCCGAAGGGCACATGATAGTCGACCCCGGCGGTCGGCAGATTGACCATGGTCATCCCGGCCTTCGCCCGCCGCTGGAAATCGCGGGCGTGCTTCAGCGAGCTGGTGACGATCCCGGCGGACAGGCCGAACTCGACGCCGTTGGCGATCTCGAGCGCCTGCTCATAATCCTTGACCCGGATGGTCGAGGCGACGGGGCCGAAGACCTCCTCATTGTTGATCCGGCTGCCGGCGTCGGTGTCGGCGATCAGGGTCGGCTGGACGTACCAGCCGGGCGTTTCGAGCTGCAGCCGCCCGCCGCCGGCAGCGACGCGGCCGCCTTCCTGGCGCGCGATCTCGATGTAGCGGTAGGAGGTCTCGCGCTGGTCCTCGCTGACCGCCGGCCCGATCTGGGTGTTCGGGTCCAGCGCATCGCCGACGCGCAGCGCCGCCACCTTCTCCGCCAGGGCGGCGACGAACCGGTCGTGGATCCCGTCCTGGACGATCAGGCGGCTGGAGGCGGTGCAGCGCTGGCCGGTGGCGTAGTAGGAGCCGTCGAGGGCGATCATCACCGCCCGCTCCAGATCGGCGTCGTCGAGCACGATCAGCGGGTTCTTGCCGCCCATCTCCAGTTGCACCCGCGCCTGACGTTTGACCGCTCCGGCGGCCACGCCGGCGCCGACGCCCTGCGAGCCGGTGAAGGAGACCCCGGCCACATCCGGATGGTCGACGATGGCCTGGCCGACCCCGCCGCGCCCGATGACCAGGTTCAGCACGCCCTTGGGCAGGCCGGCCTCGTGCAGGATGGCGACCAGGGCCTCCGCCGTCGCCGGGGTCGGACCGGCGGGCTTCATCACCACCGTATTGCCGAAGGCCAGGGCCGGCGCCGCCTTCCACGCCGGGATGGCGACGGGAAAGTTCCACGGGGTGATCAGGCCGAACACGCCGACGGGCTGGCGGTAGGTCTGGATCTCCACTCCCGGCCGCACCGAGGCGAGGTTCTGGCCGTGCAGGCGCAGGGCCTCGCCGGCGAAATACTTCAGGATACGCCCGGCCCGGACCGTCTCGCCGATCCCCTCGGCCAGGGTCTTGCCCTCCTCGCGCGACAGCAGGCGGCCGAGCGACTCGCGCCGCTCCATGACCAGGGTCCCGGCCCGATCGAGGATGTCGGAGCGCACCTCGGGCGAGGCCTCGGACCAGGCCGGGAAGGCCGCCTTCGCCGCGGCCACGGCGGCGGCGACCTCGTCCACGCCTCCGTCGGGGATGCGGGCCACAAGATCCCGCGTGTCGGAGGGATTGAGGCTCTCGGACGGCCGGTCGGCCGACACCTTCTCCCCATCGATCCAGTGGGACAGTTCAAGCGTGTCGGTCATGGCGGGTCCTTCAGCACGGCGCGGCGGGGCCGGGGGGCGAGTCTAGATAGAGGGTGAGGCGGCCGCGGTCAGCCCATCTCTTCCAGCGGCGCTTTCGGAGAGCTCCGCCCGACCTTCCCTCGAAGCCGACGGGCGATCACAGCCTGTGGTAGGTTAATCCCGTCATCGGTCGCGATGGAGGAAGACATGAGCTCGCAAGCCTCATGGATCGCCAGCCAGCCGGTCAGGTCGGGCGGCCAGGCACGGCCGGCCCGCCGCCCCTTCGAGAGTCTGACCGCGGCCGCCCTCGGGCGCCTGCTGAAGCGGCTGATCCGCACCGGTTCGCTGACCGTGGCCCTGCCCTCCGGCGAAGTCCTGCAAGCCGGCGACGGGGCTGGAGAGCCGGTCCGGATCCGGCTGCGCGACAACCGCACGGCCTGGCGCCTGGCGCTCTATCCGGGTCTCGGGCTGGGCGAGGCCTGGATGGACGGCGACGTGACCCTGGAGCAGGGGACGCTGTGGAATCTGCTGGACCTCGTCGGAGGCAACCTGTCCCTGCGGCCGCCGCCCCGGCGAGGCCGGCTGGCGCGCCTGTGGCGTCGCATCGAACAGGCCAACGACCGGGCCGCCGCGCGACGCAACGTGGCCCATCACTACGACCTGTCGCTTGACCTCTACCGGCGCTTCCTCGACGCCGACCTGCAGTATTCCTGCGCCTATTTCGAACGCCCCGGGATGGGCCTCGACGAGGCCCAGGTCGCCAAGAAGCGCCACCTCGCCGCCAAATTGCTGCTGGAGCCGGGTCAGACCGTGCTCGACATCGGCTGCGGTTGGGGCGGTCTGGCCATGACCCTGGCCGAGGATGCGGGCGCCCGCGTCACCGGCGTCACCCTGTCCGGCGAACAGCTCGCCGTCGCGCGCGAGCGGGCGCAGTCGCGCGGCCTCGCCGACCGCGTCGAGTTCCGGCGGCAGGACTACCGCGATGTCGAGGAGACCTTCGACCGCATTGTCTCGGTCGGCATGTTCGAGCACGTCGGCGTCCCGAACTACCAGGCCTATTTCGACGCCATCGCGCGCCTTCTGACCGAGGACGGCGTGGCGGTCGTGCACGCCATCGGCCAGAACCGCGTCTCGGTCAGCAACCAGCCCTGGATCGGCAAATACATCTTCCCCGGCGGCTACACCCCGGCCCTGTCGGAGATCCTGCCGGCCATCGAGCGGGCCGGATTGTGGGTCACCGACATCGAGATCCTGCGCCTTCACTACGCCGAGACGCTGAAGGCCTGGCGCGAGCGATTCGAGACGAACCGGGCCGAGATCGCCACCCTCTACGACGACCGCTTCTGCCGGATGTGGGAGTTCTACCTCTGCCTCAGCGAGGTCGCCTTCCGCCATCGCGGCTGCATGGTGTTCCAGATCCAGCTGTCGAAACGGGTCGACGCCGTACCGCTGACCCGGGACTACATCCACGACGCGGCAGCCTGACGCTCCCCGCACGACTGGACTTCCGCCCTCTGACAAGGCTCACTGCGCGCTCGACGAGGACGCGTCAGCCGGCGGTCGGCGCAAGACGTCCGGATATTCGGGGATCAGAGACATGAAGCGCGAACTCCTGGCTACGGCCGCACTGCTGGCGCTCGCCTGCCCGGCCATGGCCCAGACGCCGGAACCCGTCTCGCCGATCGCGGGCCCGCCCGTTCCGGCGCCGGTCGAGGAACAGGCGCAGCCCGATTCCCAGGCCGCGCCCGCCGTCGCCGCCGCGTCGGACGAGACGCCCAAATGGGATGTGCAGAACCCGCCCGGACCGTCGCGCGACATCCCCATCGACGTGACCCGCGGCACCTGGATGTCCGTCGACGTCAGTCCGGACGGCCGCACCCTCGTGTTCGACATGCTGGGCGACATCTATGTCATGCCGGTCTCGGGCGGGGAGGCGCGGGCCATCGCCAGCGGCGTGGCCTGGGACATGCAGCCGAAATGGTCGCCCGACGGCCGCCACATCGCCTTCACCTCGGACCGCGCCGGGGGCGACAACATCTGGATCATGGACGCTGACGGGTCCAACCCCGTCCAGGTTTCGAAGGAATCCTTCCGCCTGCTGAACCAGCCGGAGTGGACGCCGGACGGCCAGTTCATCGTCGCGCGGAAACACTTCACCTCGGCCCGCTCGCTGGGGGCCGGAGAACTGTGGATGTACCACCGCACCGGCGGCGGCGGCGTGCAGATGACGGAGCGGCGCACCCAGCAGAAGGACACGGGCGAGCCCGCCTTCTCGCCGGACGGCCGCTATCTCTATTTCAGCGACGACGCGACGCCGGGGAACACCTTCGAATATTCGAAGGACGTCAACGGCCAGATCTACATCATCCGCCGCCTCGACCGCGAGACCGGCGAGGTCGATCCCTACATCACCGGCCCGGGCGGCTCGATTCGCCCGACGCCCTCGCCCGACGGCAAGTCGATCGCCTTCATCCGGCGCGTCCGCTACCAGTCGGTCCTCTATGTGATGGACATCGAGTCCGGGCGCGAGACCCCGGTCTTCTCCGGCCTCGACCGCGACCTGCAGGAGACCTGGGCCGTCCACGGCGTCTATCCGGCCATCAGCTGGACGCCCGACAACCGCTCCATCGTGTTCTGGGCCGACGGCCGGATCCAGCGGGTCGAGGTCGCCTCGGGGACGGTGTCCGACATCCCCTTCCATGTCGCCGACACCCGGCGGGTGCAGGACGCCGTCCGCTTCCCCGTCCAGGTCGCGCCCGACAGCTTCGATGTGAAGATGGTGCGCTGGGCCCGCCCCTCGCCGGACGGTTCGAAGGTGGTGTTCGAGGCGCTGGGCCAACTGTGGATCCGCGACCTGCCGACCGGACAGGCGCGCCGCCTGACCCGTCAGGGCGACCATTTCGAGCTCTATCCGAACTGGTCCCGGGACGGTCGCTCGATCGTCTACACGACCTGGGACGACCAGGACCTGGGGTCGGTCCGGGTGGTCCCCGCCTCGGGGGGCGCCGGGCGGGTCGTGACCAGCCGCCCGGGCCACTACATCGAGCCGACCTTCTCGCCGGACGGCCGCACCATCGTCTATCGCAAGGTCAATGACGGCTTCCTGACCACCGCCCTGTGGAGCCGGGAGCCCGGCGTCTACCGCGTCCCCGCCGCGGGCGGCGAGGCGGTCCTGATCACCGACGAGGGGGCCCATCCCCAGTTCGGCGCCGACGGCGACCGCCTGTTCCTCACCAGCCGCGACGGCGACAAGCGCACCCTGATCTCGGTCGATCTGGACGGATCCGACGAACGGACCCACCTGACCTCCGAATGGGCCGCGGAGTTCGCCGTCTCACCGGACGGGAACTGGATCGGCTGGACCGAGCGGTTCAACGCCTATGTCGCGCCCTTCGTGGCGGCGGGCCGGCCTATCAACGTGGGCCCCGACGGCAAGTCCCTGCCGCAGGCCCGGGTCACCCGCGACTCCGGCGAGTGGCTCAGCTGGTCGGGCGATTCCCGCAGCCTGCACTGGTCGCAGGGCCCGGAGCTGTTCACCCGCGACCTGAACCGCTCCTTCGCCTTCGTCGAGGGCGCGCCCGAGGAACTGCCCAAGCCGGACGAGCACGGCGTCAATCTCGGCTTCAGCGTCGAGACGGATCGTCCGCAGGGCCGCATGGCCCTGGTCGGGGCGCGGCTGATCACCATGAACGGCGCCGAGGTGATCGAGAACGGAATCATCGTCGTCGACGGCAACCGCATCGAGGCCATCGGTTCGACCGCCAGCATGACGATCCCGGCGGGCATTCCGACCCTCGACATGACCGGCAAGACCATCATGCCCGGCCTGATCGACACCCACTGGCACGGGGCCATGGGTTCGGACGAGATCATCCCCGAGCAGAGCTGGGTCGACTACGCCTCGCTGGCCTTCGGGGTGACCACGATCCACAACCCGTCCGCGGACACCAGCGAGATCTTCGCCCACAGCGAACTGGCCCGCGCCGGCCGCGTCGTGGCCCCGCGCGTCTTCTCGACCGGGACCATCCTGTACGGAGCGACCACCGCCTTCACGGCCCAGGTCGACGACCTCGACGACGCCCTGTCGACGCTGCGGCGGATGCAGGCGGCCGGGGCGTGGAGCGTCAAGAGCTACAACCAGCCCCGCCGCGAGCAGCGCCAGCAGGTCATCGAAGCGGCGCGGCAGCTGAACATGATGGTCGTGCCGGAGGGCGGCTCGCTGTTCCAGCACAACATGTCGATGATCGTCGACGGCCACACCACCATCGAGCACGCGATCCCGCTGGCCAATCTGTACGACGACGTCCACCAGCTGTGGCGCCAGACCAACGTCGCCTACAACCCGACCATCGTGGTCGCCTATGGCGGCAGCTACGGCGAGAACTACTGGTACCAGGAGAGCGAGGTCTGGAACGATCCGATCCTGACCCAGTATGTGCCGCGCCGCATCCTCGACGCTCGCGCCCGGCGCCCGGTCACGGCGCCGGACAATGAGTGGAACCACATCTCGGTGGCCCGCGAGGCGACCCGTCTGGCCGCCGAGGGCGTCACCGTCCAGATCGGCGCCCACGGCCAGCGCGAAGGCCTGGCGGCGCACTGGGAAGTGTGGAGCCTGACCCAGGGCGGGATGCAGCCGCTGGAGGCGATCCGCGCCGGCACCCTGAACGGCGCCAAGGCCCTGGGCATGGACGGCGACATCGGCTCGCTGGAGGTCGGCAAGCTGGCCGACATGGTGGTGCTGGACGCCAACCCGCTGGAGAACATCCGCAACACCACCTCGGTCGCCTACACGGTGCTCAATGGCCGGGTGTACGACTCCGGCATGAACGAGATCGCGCCGCGCCAGCGGCCACGCGCCCCGTTCTGGTTCGCGGAAACCGGCGGCGAGGGCTGGGCGGCCGGCGCCGCGGAGGCGGACGGCCACGGTCACGACAGCCACTGAAGCCTGAACGGGGACGGGCGGCGTCAGGAACGATCAGCCCCCGTCCCCCGCGCGCAGGCCTAGAGCAGGGGGAGCGTCGGGCGTTGTCATCCAGCCCCGACGTCCTATCGTGGCGTCCGGGGCGGAGATCAGCGTGGACCGAAACATGGACGGCGGCGGAGACGCAGACGGGGAGACGATGCGGGACGACGATCCGTTCGCCCGCCTAGGCCCGGTGTTCGCGGGTCGACGCGCCCTGCTGCTGGAGGACGATCCGGCCCTGTCCGACCACGTCGCGGAACGGCTGACCGCGGCCGGCTTCGAGGCCGTGGACCGGTTCGAGACCGGCGAGGCGGCGCTCGAGGCGGCGGCCCGCGCGCCCTATGACGTGCTGATCCTCGACCGCCTGACCGCCGGCATGGACGGGCTGGAGATGCTCAAACGCCTGCGCGCCGGCGGCGGAACCTCGGCCGACGCCCCGGCCCTGATGCTGACCGCCCTCGGTGGCGAGCGGCAGAAGGTCGAGGGCCTGCTGGGCGGGGCTGACGACTATCTGGCCAAGCCGGTCGGCGACGAGGAACTGGTGGCGCGCATCGCCGCCCAGCTGCGGCGGGCGTCGGGCCGGGCCCGGCCGGCGGGCGCCGAGCTGGTCAACGGACCGTTTCGCCTGTCGCCGGGTGCCCGCACTCTGAAATTCGAGGCCGCCGCGGGCGAGAGCCGGCAGATCGACCTGTCGCCGCTGGAGTTCGCCATCGTCGCCGAGCTGATGGCCGCGCGCGGCCATC
>NZ_JAVHLH010000350.1 GCF_031082345.1 Brevundimonas sp.
CCGGACCGGCCGCTGCCCGACGCGGCCCAGGAGGCCCGGGCCCAGGCCCTGTTCGACGACATCCGTTGCGTCGTCTGCCAGCACGAGGCCATCGCCGACAGCCCCGCCGTCATCGCCGCCGACATGCGCCAGCTGGTGCGCGAACAGGTCGCCGCCGGCCGCACCGATGCCGAGATCGAACAGGACCTGGTCCGCCGCTACGGCGATTTCGTGCTGTTCCAGCCGCCGGTCCGGTTCGGCACCTGGCTGCTGTGGTTTGGCCCCGTGGGCCTGATGGCGGCCGTTCTCGCGCTGCTTCTGCTTCGGTCGCGCGGCCGCCGGGTCGAGACCGCGCCGCTGACGGTCGAGGAAGAGGCCCGTCTGGCCGATATCGTGGCCGAGGGCGATCTTCGCCGTGATCCTGACGCAAAGCCGTCTGAGGACTAGGGTCCGGACGGACCCCTCCTCACGCCCCGGGCGTTGGCGACGGGAGCCCGCATCCTGTATTGACGAACTGACCGGGCCGTCGCGCCCGACGAAAGGATCGTACGAAACCCGATGATGAAGCGTAAGGAATTCATGCTGGGGGCCACGTTCGGCCTGGTTCTCGCGGCCGGCGCCACCGCCGGCGGCGTCATCGACTGGCCGACCGCCAACGCGGGCCCCGTCGCCAGGCGTCCCGAGACGCCGGCGCCGCCGGCCTCGCCTTCGCCCCGCCGCAAGGCGCCCCGCTCAGCTTCGCCGACATCTTCCAGCAGGTCGCCCCGGCGGTGGTGCAGATCGATGTGAAGACGCGGATCGAGCGCCCCCGGACGGTGCAGATTCCCAACACCCCATTCGCCATTCCTGTGCCGCCGCCGGAAGACGGCGAAGACGGCGGCATCGTCGCCAGCGGAGCGGGCTCGGGCTTCTTCATCTCCGCTGACGGCTACATCGTCACCAACAATCACGTCGTCCAGGACGCTACCGAGATCACCGTCAAGCTGGCCGACTCCCGTGAACTGAACGCACGCGTCGTTGGTCGCGATGAGGCCACCGACCTCGCCGTCATCAAGGTCGAAGGCTCGGACTTCCCGTTCGTCACCTTCGAGGAACAGGCCCAGCCGCGCGTCGGCGACTGGGTCATCGCGGTCGGCAACCCTTTCGGTCTCGGCGGTACCGCGACGGCCGGTATCGTTTCGGGTGCGGGGCGGGGCAATATCGACAGCGCCTACGTCGACTACCTTCAGATCGACGCCGCCATCAACCGGGGCAACTCGGGCGGACCGACCTTCGACATCTACGGTCGCGTTATAGGGGTCAACACCGCTATCTACTCCGAGACTGGCGGTTCAGTCGGAATCGGCTTCGCTATCCCTGCTTCCGTCGCCAAGCCGATCACCGAGCGCCTGATGCGCGGTGAAACAATCGCCCGAGGCTATGTGGGCGTCGGAATCCAGGACGTCAGCCGGGAGACGGTTGAGGCGCTCGGGCTCGAGCCGAACGCCAAGGTCGCCTACATCGGCGAGGTCACTCCGGGAGGCCCTGCGGACTCCGCAGGCCTGCAGCTCGGCGACATCGTCATCCGGATGAACGGCCAGCCTATCCTTGGTCGAAACGACCTGACCCGCCGCATTGGCCAGGTCCGTCCCGGCGAAACCGTCCGGCTGGAAGTCCTCCGCGACGGACGCCGCCAAACCGTGAACGTCCGTGCCGGGACCCGCCCGCCGGAGTCGGAACTTAGCGCGAGCCAGGACGGATCGGAGGGGCCGAACGGTCCCGTTCAACCGCAGGCGGGCGAAGAAGCCGCCGGCCTCACCGTCGTCCCGATGTCGGATGCTGTGCGTCGCCGCTATTCCATCCCGGACAATGTGGAGGGCTTGGTGGTCACCACCGCCCGGACCATCGGCGATCTTCGCTTCCAGCCGGGCTATGTGATCCGGCGCAGCGCGACCGGCGTGATCCGAACGCCGGAAGATCTTCGCGCCGCCGTCAGCGCGGCGCGGGCGGCCGACCGTCCGGGGACCTATCTCATAGTCTGGACGCCTCAGCAGGGCAGTGTGCCGATAGTCCTGCCGTTCCCCGATCCTGAATAAGCCTTAACTGCCCCCATCGCCGCC
>NZ_JAVHLH010000351.1 GCF_031082345.1 Brevundimonas sp.
TCTTCTTCTCCGACGCGGATTTCAGCTGTCCACACGCCGCCATGATGTCGCGGCCGCGCGGGGTGCGGATCGGCGAGGCGTAGCCGGCCTTGTTGAGGATGGCCGCGAACCGTTCGATGGTCTTCCAGTCCGAGCATTCGTAGTCCGTGCCCGGCCACGGGTTGAACGGGATCAGGTTCACCTTGGCAGGAATGCCCTCGATCAGTTTCAGCAGGGCGCGGGCTTCTTCGGGGCTGTCGTTGACGCCCTTCAGCATCACATATTCGAAGGTCACGCGGCGGGCGTTGGACAGGCCCGGATAGGCGCGGATGCCGGCCATCAGCTGGGCCAGGTCGTATTTCTTGTTGAGCGGCACCAGCACGTCGCGCAGGGCGTCGTTGGTGGCGTGCAGGCTGATCGCCAGCATGGCCTGGGTGCGGGTTCCGAGTGCGTCGAGCTGGGGCACCACGCCCGAGGTCGAGACGGTGATCCGGCGCCGCGACAGGGCGATGCCTTCATTGTCGGAGATGATGTCGATGGCGTTGGCGACGTGGTCGAGATTGTAGAGCGGCTCGCCCATGCCCATGAAGACGATGTTGGACAGGCGGCGGTCTTCCTTGGGCGAGGGCCATTCGCCGAGGTCGTCGCGGGCGACCTGGACCTGGGCCACGATCTCGGCGGCGGTCAGGTTGCGGACCAGCTTCTGGGTGCCGGTGTGGCAGAAGGTGCAGTTCAGGGTGCAGCCGACCTGGCTGGACACGCACAGGGCGCCGGCGCGGCCGACGTCCGGGATGTAGACGGTCTCGATCTCGATGCCCGGGGCGGTGCGGATCAGCCATTTGCGGGTGCCGTCCTGCGACACCTGACGCTCGACGATCTCGGGGCGGGCGAGGGTGAAATGCTCGGCCAGCTTGGCCTGCATGTCCTTGGCGACATTGCTCATCGCCGCGAAGTCGGTGACGCCATAGTGATGCATCCAGCCCCAGATCTGGCTGGCGCGCATCTTCGCCTTCTCGGGCGGGCAGACCCCGGCGTCGATCAGCGCCTGACGCAGCTCGTCGCGCGTCAGACCGGACAGGTTGACGGGCGCCGTCGAAACGGCGGCTGGCGTGCGCGAAAGATCGAGCGTGAGGCTCAAGGGGACATCCTTGGGTGGCGGGAGGCGCGGCTTATACCACAGATCGGGAAGGATTTAAGGCGGGGGGGCGCCGCCTCGGGTCAGTCCAGGTTTCATCCGGATGAAAATAGAAAACACCGTCCGAACCGTCCGAACCGTCCGATCCGTGCGGATTGCGGAAGCGTCGCCTTGGCGGCGGCGCGGGAATCGATTGTCAAAGACCGGGCCGATCCTACCACCGCCGCGCCCTGCGGCGGATTCAGGACGCTGGGGGGAGGGCGGTACTGAGCGAAAACAGCGGGTTGGCCGGTGAGAGTGTGATGGCTGGCGGCGGATTTGCAGCGCAACAATCCTGCTTCCTTCTCCCCTCCGGGGGAGAAGGTGGCCCGGTAGGGTCGGATGAGGGGGATGTTCAAGGGAAGCTGGCTGGCGGCGAGTCAGGAGCCGGCTCACCCCTCATCCGCCCCTCCGGGGCACCTTCTCCCTCAAGGGGAGAAGGATGCGTCCTCCTCAATCCGCCGCATCCTCGATGTGATGGATCTGGTCGTCGTCGAGGCCGAAATGGTGGCCGATCTCGTGGATCAGGACGTGGGCGATGATCTCCGACAGGCCGACGTCGCCGCGCTCGCACCATTCGTCGAGGATGGGGCGGCGGTAGAGGAAGATGCGTGAGGCTTCGGGCGCCGGGCCCAGGCCCTCGCGGCGGCCGACGTCGACGCCGTGATAGAGGCCGGTCAGCTCGAACGGATCCTCCATCTCCATCATCGCCAGGGTCTCCTCGTCGGCGAAGTCGTCGACGCGGATGACCACGTCGCCGGCCAGCGAGCGGAACGGCTCGGGCAGGCCGTCGAACGCCTCGCGCGCCAGCCGGGCGAAGTCGTCGAGGGAGGGGGCGAGTTGGTCGTTCCAGTCGGTCATCAGGTCCAGGGGCGAGGGGCGATGGGCGAGGGGCGAGGGGCGAGGGGCGAG
>NZ_JAVHLH010000352.1 GCF_031082345.1 Brevundimonas sp.
CTTATCTAACTGTTAGGTTAAATGAGAGCGGAGCCATGCAGACCGATCCCCTCAGCGCCAAATTCGCCGCCCTCGCCGACCCGACCCGTCGGGCCATCCTGGCGCGGCTGTGCGAGGGCGAGGCCAGCGTCAACGACCTGGCCGAGCCGTTCGACATGAGCCTGCCGGCGGTGTCGAAACATCTGAAGGTGCTGGAGAAGGCCGGGCTGATCAGCCGCGGGCGCGAGGCCCAGTGGCGCCCGGCCCGACTGGAGCCGATGGGCCTGAAAGGCGTCGCCGAGTGGCTGGAGCACTACCGCCGCTACTGGGACGCCAGCTTCGACCGCCTCGACGCCTACCTCAAGAAGATCCAGAAAGGAGACCCCCGTGGCCCAGGACACTGACAACAACCCCTGCCACACCGACGGCGTGGCTCACGAGCATGCCCTGGTCCTGCGCCGCGTCCTCGACGCCACGCCGGAGCAGATCTGGAAGGCGTGGATGACACCGGAGCTGCTTCAGCAGTGGTTCGCGCCCAAGCCTTGGACGATCTCGGACGTGCAGGTCGACCCGCGCCCCGGCGGCGTGTTCAACTTCGTCATGCACGGACCGGACGGCGAACGCTTTCCCAACAGCGGAATCTTCCTGGAGGCGATCCCCAACCGCCGCTGGATTACGACCGACGCCCTGACCCCCGACTGGCGACCCGCCGGCCAGCCCTTCATGGTCGGCACGGTGGAGCTGACCCCGCGCGAGGACGGCAAGACCGACTATGTCGCCACGGCGCGCCACTGGAACGCCGGGACGATGAAGCAGCACGAGGCCATGGGCTTCCATGAAGGCTGGGGCCAATGCGCCGACCAGCTGGCCGAACTGCTGAAGACCCACTGAGCCCTCCCCGGCCGCGACCGGACCCCGCCGAGAGCCTGCCCATGACCTTCGTCGACAGTATTGCGAGCCGCCCCACCCTGAAGATGCAGCGCCATTTCGATGCGCCGCGGGCGCTGGTGTGGCGGGCCTGGACGAACCCCGAGATCATGGTGCTGTGGCTGGGTCCGGTCGAATGGCCGGCGGTCAGCGCCACGCAGGACCTGAGAGTCGGGGGCGAATGGCGCGCCTGCCTGCGCTCGCCCGCCACCGGCCAGGACCTGTGGCAGGGCGGCGTCTACCGCGAGATCGTTCCGGAGGAGCGGCTGGTCTTCACCTTCAAATGGGACGAGTCGCACGAGGACGGGCCACCGGTGGATACGCTTGTCACGGTTCAGCTCGGCGACGCGCCGGGCGGCGGCACCCTGATGGACTTCACCCACGAGGGGCTGAAGTCCGAACAGAGCCTGACGGGCCACAAACACGGCTGGACCAGCACCTTCGAGCGCCTGGAGGCCTTCCTGGCGGCGGGCGGCGCTGATCAGTAACGACGCCCCGGCGTCATGGCGTTCGGTTCAACCAGCTCGAGGAGCAAGACCATGAAGATCGTGACCAGCCTCAGCTTCCGCGGCCAGTGCCGCGAGGCCTTCGAATTCTACGCGAAGGTCCTGGGCGGGAAGATCACCGCCGCCATGCCCTACGGCGACGCGCCGCCGGAGATGCCGATCAGCGATCCGAAGTACAGGGACTGGCTGATGCACTGCTGGCTGGAGGTCGGCGACCAGGCGATCATGGGCGCCGACATGGACGTCGACTGGGCCCCGGGGATCGACAAGCCCAAGAACGGCTTCGACGTCACCCTGCACACCGACAACGCGACCGAGGCCCGGCGCTGGTACGACGCCCTGTCGGAAGGCGGCAAGGCGGTCATGCCTTTCGCCGAGACCTTCTGGTCGCCGGGCTTTGGCGCCCTGGTCGACAGGTTCGGCGTGCCGTGGATGGTCAACACCATCCCGTCGGCCGACGCGAAGCCGGCGTCGTGAAGGCCTCGCCCTCGATCCGCCTCGTGGGAGGCTGAGATGCGGATGGGACCGGTCGCGGCGACTCCCGACGCCTGGGTGGCCGGTCTCGACGGATGGCGGCGCGAGCGGGTTGAGACCCTGCGCGCCGCCGTCCGCGCCGTCGACGGAACGGACGAAGTGATCAAATGGGGTC
>NZ_JAVHLH010000353.1 GCF_031082345.1 Brevundimonas sp.
CCCTGAGCGAGTTCGCGGCCAGCTGAGCCCGGCGCCTAGTCGCGGCGGAAGATCCGGCTGGCGGCCCAGCCGGTGAAGGCCGCGAGCAGGACGCAGAGGAGGCCGTAGGTCCACGGCCGGTTGTGGGCGAACTCGAAGATGTCGCGCTCAATGCCGACCTTCTCGACTGTCAGGGTAAGGTTGGAGACCGAAACCGGATCGCCTTCCTGGAACAGCCAGACCTCGGCGAAATACTGGCCGGTCGGCGCGACGGCGGGCAGTTCGATCTCGGCGCGGAACAGGCCGCGGTCGACAAAGCGGACGCCTTCGGGATCGGTGTTGTACAGGGCCGCCGCCTCGCGCAGGCGGATCACCGCGCGGCGCCAGTCCAGATAGTCCTCGCCGAGACGGCTGATGACGACATCGCGCACGCCGTAGCGGGTGACCGTCCGGCTCTCCTCCGGGGCGTTGATGCGCAGGTGGTCGACCCCGACGCCGAGGCGTCGCAGCTCGCCGAAGTCGGCGATGTCCGCGAGCGGCCGGGTCGAGGCGGTCATGTAGAAGCCGGGCGCACCCTCGAAAACCACCGGCCGGCTGTTCAGCCAGATGCCCATGTTGCGGGTCTTCTTGACGAGGCGGACCGGCGCATCGGGCCCGCGCACCACGACGACCACGTCGGTCGGCTCGTCACCCGGATTGAACACCGCGCCGTAGAGCACGATCGAGGCGCCGCTAAAACTGGAGTCGACGCTGACCCTGGCGTCCGTCAGGGCGGCGGCGACGCGCAGTTCGTTCTGGGTCGCCGCCGAGCGTTCGGGCGCCGGAGCTTCCACGGCGGGCGGGGGCGGAGGCAGGGCCTGGATCATTCGGCCACCCCCGGCGCGAAGCCGAACAGGTCGGACGGGCGGACGAACAGCTCGAGGCCCATCTGGATGCCGACCAGCAGGACGATCAGCCCCAGCACGGCCCGCAGCTCCTCGGCCCTGAAGCGACCTGACCAGCGCGCGCCGTACTGGGCCCCGACGACCCCGCCGAGCAGCAAGATGGTCGACAGCACGATGTCGACGGTCTGGTTTCGCCCGGCCTGCAGGACGGTGGTCATGGCGGTGGTGACGATAATCTGGAACAGGCTGGTGCCGACGACCACGCTGGCCTTCATCCGCAGGACGTAGAGCATGGCCGGCACGAGGATGAAGCCGCCGCCCACCCCCATGATCGCCGACAGCACGCCCGCGAATGCCCCCAGGGCGAACGGCGGAATGGCGCTGATGTAGAGGCCGGAGCGCGGAAACCGCATCCGCAGCGGCAGACCGTACAGCCACAGCGGGCGGCGGCGCTCCTTGTGCGGCGTGACCTCCCCGCGGATGCGGCGGAGGATCTGGCCGAGGCTCTCGTACAGCATCAGGGTGCCGATGGCGCCGAGGAAGATCAGGTAGGACAGGGCCACGGCCAGGTCGGCCTGGCCGAGCAGGCGCAGGTAGCGAAACAGCTCGACGCCCACGAGCGCGCCGAGGACGCCGCCCACCGCCATGACCCCGCCGATGCGGTAGTCGACGGCCTTCTGGCGCGTGTAGCTGATCACGCCCGAGGTCGAGGAGGCCACGACGTGGCTGGCCTGGCTGGCCACGGCGACCGAGGGCGGTATGCCGAGGAAGATCAGGATCGGGGCCATCAGAAAGCCGCCGCCGATCCCGAACAGACCGGACACGAATCCAACCGTCGCTCCCAGCAGGACCAGGAACGGCCAGTTCACCGAAACCTCGGCGATCGGCAGATAGATATCCAAAGGACGCGCCTTCGGCTGGAACTGAGGCTAGGCGCCGGAAAGGCGACGGTGAAGGTGTCCTATACGCACGCCGCGGCCACCGCCACCGTATGCGCCGAAAAGGCTAGTCGAACCGCCGGCTCAGGCGAGCGGCTCGACCTGGAAGGCGTCGGCGGCGGCCCGCGCCGCGCCGCGTTCGGACGCCGGCAGACCGTCCCGCAGCCGTTCGACCGCGGGCGAGCTGGCCGGCAGGACCAGCACGAGGATGCCCGCCGCGCGGACCTTCTCCACCAGAGCCGAAG
>NZ_JAVHLH010000354.1 GCF_031082345.1 Brevundimonas sp.
CTGGCCGGTGCGGTGCGGCCGGGCCGGAGCCGGGGCGAGGTCGAGGGCGGCTAGGAGGCGGTCGTTGACCTCGGGGCGGGCGGAGACCGGCAACCGCAGCCGCTCGCCGGCCCGCTCCGCCGGGACGCCGAAGCGGGCGAGGGGGGCAAGGATGGCCTCGGGGTCGGAGGGCCGGACCATCAGGATCGGGCCGACGCCGGGCTCGACCGGCATGTTGCGGGACAGGGCTTTGGACAGGCGCTCGCGCTCGGACCGGACGAGGGCGATGCGCTGGGCGGTCTCCATCATGCGCGAGGGGTCCAGCGCCTGCAGGGCCAGCCGGATCGAGACTTCCGGCAGGGCGTACGGCTCCATCACCGAAGCGAGACGGGCGAGCGTTTCCGGCCGGGCGAGGGCGGCGCCGACGCGGGCGCCGGCGAGGCCGTGGGCCAGCGAGAGGCTGCGCAGCACGACGAGATTGGCGTGGGCGTCGATGACGGTGGCGGCGGAGGGGGCGTCCGCGAACTCGGCGAGGCCCTCATCGATGACGAGGAGGGCGGGGGCGACCCGCGCCGCCATCTCGGCCACAGCCTCGGGCGAGCCGAGGGCGCGGACGATGACGGCGGCAGGCGCGGCGCCGGGAGCCGGGCGGGCATAGAGGCCAGCGAGCGTGCGATAGGGTTCGGCCTCGGGAGCCTCGACGGAAAGACCATCGCGGGCGGCGAGGCGGAAGACCAGCTCGAAGCCGTGCGTCGCGCCACGCACCGGCAGGACGCAGTCCGCCGGCACGCCGTAGACCTCGGCCATGCGGGCGGCCAGCGCCCGGGGCTCGGCCGGATAGCGGTCGAGGCCGTCGCCGTCGGACACCAGCGGGGCGAAGGGGGCGGGGAGGTTGGTCAGGCTCATGCGCCGCTCCTGAGGTCGGCGGCGCGGGCATGGGCCTCGAGGCCTTCCAGGCGAGCGAGGGAGGCGGCGACAGGGGCGAGGGCGCGGGCGCCGGTCTCGCTGACCGACTGCACCGACATCGAGGTCATGAAGCTGGCGGTGGTGACGCCGCCGAGGGTGCGGGCGCCGCCGTCGGTGGGCAGGACGTGGCTGGGGCCGGCGGCGTAGTCGCCGAGGGTCTCGGCGGCGAAGGCGCCGACGAAGATGGCGCCGGCGGCGGCGATGCGCTCGACGAGGGCTTCGGCGTCGACGGTCTGGAGGGCGAGGTGTTCGGGCCCGTAGAGATTGGCCACCTCGCAGGCCTCGGCCGTGTCGCGGACGCGGATCGCGCGGGCGGCGGCGAGCGAGGCGCGGGCGATGTCGGCGCGGGGCAGGGTCTGCAGCTGGCGCTCGAGCTCGGCCAGGATGGCGTCGATGTTGGCGCGGCTCTCGGAGACGAGGATGACCTGGGCGTCGGCGTCGTGTTCGGCCTGGCTGAGCAGGTCGGCGGCGGCGATCTCCGGGTCGGCGTCGCGGTCGGCGATGACCAGCAGTTCCGAGGGGCCGGCCGGCATGTCGACGGCCGGACCGCCGGGCCGGGCGGCGGCCTGCTTTTTGGCTTCGGCCACGAAGGCGTTGCCGGGTCCGAACAGCTTGTCGACCGGCTCGATCTCGCCGTCATCGAAGGCCGCGCCGAAGGTCAGGGCGGCGATGGCCTGGGCCCCGCCGATCAGCCAGAGGGCGTCGAGACCGGCCTCGGCGGCGGCGTAGATCATGGCGGGGTGGACGCCGCCGTCCTTCGCCGGCGGTGTGACCACGATGCGTTGGCGCACGCCGGCCACCGCGGCGGGGATGGCCTGCATCAGCAGGGACGAGAACAGGGGGGCGGTCCCGCCGGGCACATAGAGGCCGGCCGCGCTGATGGGCCGCCAGACGAGGCGGGAGCGAACGCCCGGCGTGGTCTCGATCCAGGGCGAATCCTCGGGCCGGGTGGCCTGGTGGAAGACCCGGACATTGTCGGCGGCGATGCGCAGGGCGCGCGTGTCGCGCCACACCCGCGAGATGAGGTACTCGTTCATGTACCCGGCGCCGCCGTGCATCTGCAGGGCCTCGTCGGCGATCCGGAAGGCCACCTGGCAGC
>NZ_JAVHLH010000355.1 GCF_031082345.1 Brevundimonas sp.
CTCCAGGACGGCGCCGGCGCGCCCTACGGCCAGGCCGAGCCGCGCCGGCTGACCCGCCTGCTCAAGGCGCTGGAGGCCGCGGCCCGCGGACAGGCGATGCGCGCCTCGCCGCCCCCGGCGCCATTCAGCCCCCGGCGCGCCGCCTTCGACGTGCGGCCGACGACCATCATCGACCTCGAGCAGAGCCCGTCCGCCGCCGTCGTCGAGGTCTCGGGCGCCGATCGGCCGGGGCTGCTGGCCGACCTGGCCCGGGTGCTGGCCGACCATCGGCTGTCGGTGCGATCGGCGCATATCGCCGGCTTCGGCGAGCGCGCCGTGGACAGCTTCTACGTCACCGACGCGAAGGGGCGGAACCCGAAGGCGGGGGCGGCACTGGAGCGGCTGAGAGCCGATCTCGAGACGGCGCTGGACTGGAAGGATCGGCGGGTCGAGCGCGTCTCGACCCCGGTTCGCGCCAGCCTGCGCGACGTGTCCGAGGTCGGTCGGTTGCGTCCCGCGAGACGCCCCGTATCGCGCGCGCCGGAAGCAGGTTAAGGCGCTGATATGGCCGACAAGATCAAGCCCGAAGCCGAACCCATGGAGGCGGCGCCGCCCGTGCCTTCGGCGTCCGGGACCGCAGAGCCCATCGTCCAGCCGCCGGCGTCGGCGAACGCCTCGCACAAGGGCGGCGGCATGATGCGGAACTCGGCCATCTTCAGCGGCCTGACCCTGGTCAGCCGGCTGGCCGGTTTCGCGCGCGACGTGGTCATCTCGGCGGCGCTCGGCGCCTCGGCCGGGCCGGCGGCGGACGCCTATAATACAGCCCTGAACTTCCCCAACCTGTTCCGCCGCATCTTCGCCGAGGGGGCCTTCGCCGCGGCCTTCGTTCCGGCCTATGCGCGGACGCTGCAGGCCGAGGGCGAGGAGGTGGCGGACAAGGTCGCCACCGACGCCCTGGCCGCCGTCGCCTTCGCGACCGTCGGCCTGACCCTTGTCGCCCAGTTGACGATGCCGTGGCTGATGACGGTCATCAACGTCGGTTTCCTCGACGATCCGGCGCGCTTCAAGCTGGCCGTGATCCTGACCCAGATCACCATGCCCTACCTGCCGTGCATGGCCATTGCGGCGCTGCTGTCGGGGGTGCTGAACGCCCGCGGCCGGTTCATCGTCTCGGGCGCCTATCCGATCCTGCTGAACCTGATCATGCTGGCCGCCGTCATTCCGGCCCAGGGAGACCAGGTCGGCGCGGCCTATGCGGCCTCGTGGGCGGTGCTGGCCGCGGGGGTGTCGCAGGCGGGCCTGTGCTGGTGGGCCGCGCGCAAGGCCGGGGCCAACATCCGCGTCGCCTTTCCGAGGCTGACGCCGGCGGTCAAGGCCATCATCATCACCGCCATCCCGGCCGCCATCGGCAATTCGGCGACCCAGATCAACGTCTTCATCTCGGGCAACCTGTCCAGCTTCGTCGACGGCGGACGGACCTGGCTGGCCACGGCGGACCGGCTGTACCAGCTGCCGCTGGGGCTCGTCGGCGTGGCCATCGGCATCGCCTTGCTGCCGCGCCTGTCGCGGGCCGTGGCCTCGAAGGACCACCAGCAGCAGCAGGCCTCGATGGACGAGGCCCTGATCCTGTCGATGGCCCTGACCCTGCCGGCCGCCGCGGCCCTGATGGCCATGCCCTATTTCCTGATCGACGCCCTGTTCACCCGGGGGGCCTTCCTGACCTTCGACGCGGTCAACACCGCCGAGGCCCTGTTCCAGTTCGGCTGGGGCGTGCCGGCCTTTGTGCTGATCCGCATCCTCGCGCCGGCCTTCTTTGCGCGGGGGGATACGCGGACGCCGATGGCCTTCGCCCTGGTGTCGGTGGCGGTGAACGCCGCCCTGGCGATCGGCCTGTTCTATGCCGGCTGGGGCGTCACCGGGATCGCGGCCGCGGTCTCGGGCGCGGCCTGGACCAATGTGCTGCTGCTGGGCGGCGCCCTGTGGCGGCGCGGGCTATATCGCCCCGGCGTGGCCGCCCTGTCGCGGCTGGTCCGGATCGCGGCGGCGGCGGCGGGGCTGGCGGT
>NZ_JAVHLH010000356.1 GCF_031082345.1 Brevundimonas sp.
CCGGGCGATCAGCCCGAGCACAGTTCGGTGAAGCGGCGCAGTTTGGCAAGGTGGGGCCGGGGGACCTCGACGGCGCGACGGTGCTCGCCGACGGCGGCGGTCAGCCGGCCCTCGGCGGCGAAGGCCGCGAACACGGGGTGATCGGTGCGCAGCGTCAGCTTCAGGGCGCCGCGTTCGCCCGTCGATTCCGTCACGGCGGCGGCTTCCCCGGCCGTCACCCGGGCCATGCCGGTCTCGGCCGCCCCTCCGTAAAAGGCCACGCGGGCGACGCCCGAGGCCGGGTCGCACTCCAGGGTGAAGCGCAGATTGGGGGTGTCGGGGACCTCATTGGCCAGGGCCACGCGGGCCTCGTCCGTATAGAGGGTCCACGTCCAGCCGGTTTCCGGGGCCGTCGTTTGCATCGCCAGAAAGGCGAGGCCGGCGATACTGGCGATCATGGTTCAGCCCCCCGCTGAATGGTCTTCCAGGATGTGATCAGACCGCGTCGGTTCCGCAATAGGCGAAAAACCGCTCCACAAGACGCTGTTCTTTGTCGTCGGCGGTCAATTCGAAGTGACCGGCCTCGCCCTCGACCGCCAACTTGCCGCTGCGGGCCAGCTTCTGGAGGGCCGGAGCGCGCAGGGGTATGCGGGCCTCATCGGCGAGGCCGCCGCCGAGCGGATCGATCGCGGCCGACTCCATAGACGCCTTGACCAGGCGCGGGCTGGCGGGCTGCACGTCGCCATAGACGACCGCCTGGGACTGGCCCGGCTCGCAGGTCATCATCAGCGCCAGCTGGTCCGAATTGGCCACGCCATAGGCCAGCTTGGCCATCGCGCCCTCGTGGCTCAGGTGCCAGCCCATCGCCGGCGCCGCGCCCGTTTCAGGGGCGGCGTCTGTGGCGCGCGATTGGGCGGCGACGGCGATCAGGCCGAGGGCGGCGACGGCGGGGATGGCGAACTTGAACATGAAAACGATACTCGCGTCTGACTGGGCAAACGCGGGGTTCCGTTAACGGTTCACGGCTCCGCTTCGGGGAATATCGGCCCCGCCGGTCAGAACGGGCTGAAACGCTCGACCAGCGACTGGGCCGCGGGCGTCGCCTGGACCCGGCTGATGTCGCCGCGGCCGCCGTAGCTGATGCGGGCCTCGGCGATCTGGGTGTGGGCGATGGTGTTGGCCGAGCTGATGTCCTCGGGCCGCACGATGCCGGCGACGGTCAGTTCGCGGACCTCGCGGTTGGTGCGCACTTCCTGCCGACCCTGGATCACCAGATTGCCGTTCGACAGCACGTCGGTGACGACGGCGGCGATGGTCAGGCTGACCTTTTCCGAGCGATTGACCGAGCCGGAGCCGTTGGCGCTCGACTCGCCCTCCAGCCCGACCAGATTGCCGGGGTCGAAACCGCCCGGGAAGGCGCGGCCCAGGCTGTTCTCGAGGCCGAAGAAGTTGGTGATCCCGCCCGACATCTCGTTGGTGCGGGTGCGCGCGGTCGAGTTCTGGGTCTGGGCGCGGTCGTCGATGTCGATGCTGACGGTGACGATGTCGCCGATCCGGCGGGCGCGCTGATCGCCGAAGAAGGTGCGCGCTCCGGTGCGCCACAGGCTGTTGGCGCTGGCCGCCGCCCGCTGCTGCTCGGGGGAGGGCAGATAGACCTGGCTGGTCGGCACCAGGGCGGCCGGATAGCCGATGGGGGCCAGTTCGGGGCCGCGCACCGCCTCGATGGCGGTCGAGCAGGCGCCGAGCGCCAGCGTCGAGGTCAGGGCGGCGGCGGAGACGATCAGGGCGATGCGCATGAGTACTCTTTCCCTCTAGCGGGCGGCGAACTGTTGAGCGGAGAAGTCCCGGGCGGCCGGGCCGGCGATGGCCTGGCCCGGGGCGACGGCGACCGCGTCGATGGTGCGGCCGGACTGAAGGTTGCGGATGGCGAAGCGCTGACCCTCGGCGGCGTTGCCTTCGGCGCGGCCGGTGATCGTCAGACGCATGCCGCCGGCCTGCCAGATGACCTCGACGATGTCGTTGCGGCTGATGATCCGGTCGGCGTAGGC